>CAZUGB010000146.1:0-10356 GCA_964619925.1 uncultured Candidatus Cloacimonadota bacterium | reverse complement strand
TTCTTTTTTCTTCTTTTCCTGCTGTTTTTCCTGTTGTTTTTTCTGTTGCTTTTTCTGCTGTTTTTTCTTTTCTTCTTTCTTTTGTTGTTTATTTTTATTTTGTTTTTTGTTTTTCTTATTTTCTTGTTTTTGCTTGTCTTGCTTGTTTTTATTCTTTTTATTTTTATCTTTTTTCTTGTTATTCTTCTTGTTTTTCTGATTTTGATTTTGCTGTTTTTGTAATAATTTTGCCACTACTTCGTAATTGTGTCGAGCATCTTGGTTGTTCGGATTTTCCAGCAATGATTTTCTATAATTTTGAAGAGCTTTTTTATAATCTTTTTTGGAAAAATAGATATTTCCGAGATTTTGATAAACAATGGATTTATCTTTGAATTTTGGATTTCTTAATGCGAATTCATATTCTTTTTCGGCATTATCAAATTCTTTATTTTTATAATAAGCGTTTCCGAGATTAAAATGCAAATCGGGATCATCGGGATTTTTTAGCGAATTATCCGAAAAATCTCTTTCGGCTTTTTTATAATCGCCTTGATAATATTCTTTTACCGCTTTATTGTTTTTTAAAATTTTCGGGTAATTAAATGCTTTTGCGTGTATTTGTGCAAAGATAAATAATACCGATAAAATGCTCATAAGTCTTTTCATTTTATCACCCTAATCTTCCAGTACTCTTTTTAGTTTTGTTTTTTTGGTGTAAATAATCAAATTTTCTATAAAAAAGAACAATAGAGCAATAAGAAGGAAATATTTATATTGTTCTTTGTATCTGATAAATTCTTTTGAAGCATATTTCGATTTTTCCATTTTGCTTATTTTATTTAGGATGTCAAAAATTTCGGTTTGTCTGGGAGTAATTGGATAAAATCTTCCGCCTGTAAGAGTGGCGAGCTGAGAAAGGGTTTTTACGTCCAATTTTGTAAGGATAATATTTCCGTTTTCGTCTTTTGCGTAGCTTGTATTTCCGTTTTCATCTTCCATAGGGATAGGACTTCCTTCCGGAGTGCCGATACCCAAAGCATAAATAATAGCGCCTTTTTTTGCCGCCTTTTTAGCCTCTTCTATTGCCGATTTTTGCAAATCTTCGCCGTCGCTAACCAAAATAATCACTTTATGTTTGGAATTATCACCGAATAGATGCATTGCTCTGTTTATGGCACTTCCTATATTGGTTCCGTATTCTTGTATGGAATTTGTATTTAATAAGCTCAAAAACATTTTTGCCGCCGCATAATCATCGGTTAAAGGACATTGAACATACGATTTTCCGGCAAACGGAATTATAGCTACTCTATCACCTTTTAGATTATCGATAAACAATGAAATTTGATCTTTTGCCCTTTCAATTCGGGAAGGTTTTATATCGGTTGCATCCATACTTTTGGATACATCTATGCAAATAGCTATATCAATACCCTCTTTTTTCACTTTTCGCAATTCGCGTCCCCAACGCGGTTCGGCTAATGCAATAATGATAAATAACATTGAAATAAGAAATAATACGTTTTTTAACGTCCAATGAAAAACCGACAGTTGAGACATAAAAAAATTATAAAACCTACTTTCCGCAAAGCGAGAAAAATATTTCTTTCTTCTGTTATTTGCCATGCCAAGAATTACCAAAAATATCGGTATAAGTAGTAGCAGAAACAAAAATATAGGTTTTCCCCAATGCATAATCACCTCAAATAAGTCCCTTTCGGATTATGGTTCTAAAAAGAAAATCAATAAACATCAAAATGAATGCCGCCAGTAAAAAGTTCCAAAAAATCTCTTTGTATTCATAATAATTTTTTATTTCAATCTTTGATTTTTCCATTCTGTCTATTTCTTTCATAATGTTTTCCAGTTCTTTTGTATTTCTGGCTCTGTAAGCTCTTTTTGTTCCTGTGATAGCGGCTATTTTATTCAATGTTTTCATATCCAAATCGGATTTTATTTTTCTGTATTGGACGGTTCCGAAAGCGGTTTTGATGGGAAAATCGGCATATCCTTCTTTTCCCACACCGATAGCGTAAACTTTTATCCCGTATGTTTTTGCGTATTGAGCGGCACTAAAAGGGTCAACTTCACCGGTATTATTTCTTCCGTCGGTTATTAGAATGATAACTTTTGATTTTGCTTTGGAATCTTTTAGTCTTGCCACAGCAGTAGCCAAACCCATTCCTATGGCGGTTCCGCTGGCTTCTTCGTCTATCTTTACATTATCCAAAATATTCATAAGAATATTATAATCCAGAGTAAGCGGACACTGTGTAAAAGCATATTCGGCAAAGGTTACCAAACCTATTCTATCGTTTTTTCTATTCTCTATAAATTGTTTGGCAACGTTTTTGGCGGATTCCAAACGGTTTTTGGGTCTAAAATCTATGGCTTGCATACTGCCGGATACATCTATCGTTAAGATAATATCAATTCCTTTGCCGGTAATAAGCTTTTTTTTATCTACCATTCGAGGTCGTGCCAATGCCAAAATCATTAATGATATGATTATCAGACGAACAATCATGGGGACATAAAGCATGATGCTATTGCCTTTTGATAATTCGGACAATTTTTCCGTTCCGGGAAATATAATTTTTATTCTGTGTTTATCCTTAATGAATAATTCATACAAAATGTAGGGTATCAAAAGGGTAAACAACCAAAAGAATTTGGGATATGCAAACTCAAACATCTATTTTACCCCCTTGTTTTCCTCTGCTTTCTTTGCTTCTTCTTTGATTTTTATCTCGGTAATGTAATCTTCGAGCCATTTTTCAAATTTTTTACCGTCTTCGATTGTGGGGATAAATTTGGCGAATTTTACTTTGTCGGCATAGTTAAGCAAAGCCAATATTTGCGACTTTTGAGCAATATTTCCAAGTGCGTTTTTTATCTCGTAGGTGGTCATTTCCACGGCGTTAAATTTGTAATATCCCTCTAAAAAATATCTTAAAATGTATGATAATTCAAAGAAATAATCGAGATACAAACCTTTTTCAAGTAGCTGTTTTGCTTTTAATTTTTTTAGCATATCATAGGCGGTGATATAAACCGGAATAATTTTTTTGTTTTTCTTTTCGGGAAGATCTTCTTTTTTTAATTTTCCGATAAGATAAATAATTAGTAAAATAAGGATTATAAGTGCCAAAAGGGGTATAGCTATTTCCCACCATTTTAATTTCAATTTTATCGGTCCGTGAATGTCGGTTATTGTTTTGGTCGTGTCTTTGATAACGGATTCCACTATTATTTTGTATTCCGGTGTTTTGAAAGTGTATAAACTATCGTTTTTTGTTTTAACCGTAAATTCCAAGGGAGGGAAATTAAAACTTCCCACATCAAACGGAGCAAAATCCAAATCAAGATTGGTAATTTTAAAACTGTCTTGAATGGTATCGTTTTGTTTTATTTTTCGTAAGATGAAGATATCCAGCGTATCTATTTTTGGCGAATATATCGAATCTTTCAAACCGGTAGTAAAGGTTATTTTAAGGTGAAACGGTGTTCCCACGTATATATGTGTGGGTTTGTCGATATGATAATCAAATACCGGTTTTGCCGTGATAAGTATGGGAATAATGAGCAAAAATAAAATTATTATCTTCTTCATAGCCTATCTTTGATTTTTCATTTTTATTCTGTATTTAAAGAATTTCAAAAGTTCTTTAACGTAATTTTGATCCGTTCTTAAATCCAAAAAATCTATCGCATTCCTTTTGAATTTTTCTTTTAATTGGTCGTCCTGTCTTTTTATGGCGTTTATATATTTGCTAATAAATTTTCTATCGCTGGTATTTATGGCGACGGATTTGCCTGTTTCGGGATCTTTAAAATAAACCAAGCCTGTATCCGGAATAAAAAGTTCGGCGTTATCTTTTACCCGAATGGCTATAACATCATGTCTTTTTGCCAAGAGTTTCAAAGGATCCATAAAGTTGGAGCTATCATCAAAATCCGAAATAATAAAGATAATACTTCGTTTTTTTGTAAGTCGATAGATATATTCTATTGCTTTTGCGATATTTGTATTTTTGTGCTTCGGTTCAAAATATAGGATGTCTCGAAGTATTCTTAAAACGTATTTCGAACCTTTTCGCGAGGGTAGGTATTTTTCCACTTCGTCGGTAAAGAGAGCCAATCCCACTTTGTCGTTATTCGATAGTGCCGAAAATGATAAAACAGCCGTAATTTCGGTTATATATTCCGATTTCAGACTGTTTTTTGTCCCGAATATTGTGGAAGCGCTCGCATCTACAAGGAATATTACATTCAGCTCTCTGGTTTCTTCGAATTTTTTGATATATGGATGTCGCATACGAGCGGTAACGTTCCAGTCAATTTGACGAAAGCTATCACCTATTTGATACTCGCGAACTTCGGAAAATTCCAAGCCTTGACCTTTAAAAAGGCTATGGTATTCACCCGAAAACATCTCGTTTACCAAGTTTTTTGTGGTTATTTCGATTTTTCTTATTTTTTTTAGGATATTTGTAGCATCCATATCAATTACGGAACCTCTACTTCATCAAATATTTTCGTTACGATGTCTTCTTGTTTTATTTGTTCGGCTTCGGCTTCGTAGGTAAGGATAATTCTATGACGTAATACGTCTCTGCCTATTGCTTTTATATCGTCCGGCGTTACATAACCGCGATGTTGTAAAAATGCGTGTGCCTTTGCCGCTTGTGCTAAGTAAATCGTGGCTCTGGGGGATGCGCCGCAATCTATCCAATTCTTTAATTCGGTTAAGTTTTTGTAATTTTCGGGAGTTCGCGTGGCAAAAATAATATCGATGATGTAATCTTTTAATTTTTCTTCCATATAGATATTTTTAACCAAATCTCTCAATTCGAGAATATCTTGCGGAGTAATCACGGGATTTACGGGAATTTCTTCTTTTTTTACCATTCTGTCCAAAATCATTCTTTCTTCGTTTTTAGATGGGTAATTAACTACAAGTTTTAGCATAAATCTATCCACTTGTGCTTCGGGCAACGGATATGTTCCTTCTTGTTCCAATGGGTTTTGAGTAGCCATCACCAAAAAGGGCTTCGGAAGTTTGTATGTGGTATCGCTTATGGTTACCTGTCGTTCCTGCATAGCTTCCAAAAGTGCGGATTGAACTTTGGAGGGCGCTCTGTTAATTTCGTCCGCTAATACGAAGTTTGCAAATATCGGTCCTTTTTTCGGAGTAAATTCCGCCGTCTTTTGATTGTATATAAGGGTTCCTATCAAATCGGCGGGCAATAAATCCGGGGTAAATTGTATTCTTTTGAATGTAGCTTGAATGGTGGAAGATAAAGTGCTTACGGCGAGCGTTTTGGCAAGTCCCGGCACACCTTCCAAAAGTATATGACCGTCTGCCAAAAGTCCTATCAACATTCTGGTTATCATATATTCTTGTCCTACGATAACTTTATTTACTTCGGACAGAACTTTATCGATTACTTCGCTTTTTTCCATCACCTTTCGATTAATTTCTTCTATCAACATTCCTGTGCCTCCGTTTAATATTTTCTATCTATTTAATAAATTTTCTTTAATAATGTTACCGAAAATATCCTTTATCACCACTTTTGGCGATTTATCTATCGTGATTATTGCATAAGAAGCCGTGGAGCCTCTGTCGGTATTCGATTTTAAATGGCCCGGATTTACAAGCATCTTATCATATCTGATAAAAATATCGGGTTTATGTGTGTGTCCGTATAAATTAATATCTCCGAAACCTGCATATTTTATAAGATCTTCCAAGCGGTGGGCGAATACCAAGGTGATGTTTTCAACTTTTATTTTTTTTACAATATCCAAACTACCGTTTATATATCCGGGGTGAAATATTCCCGGAACTCTATAAAAAATTTTGTTTTTCAAAAGATTTTCCACACCGATAATATCTTCGTAATAATCTCCGAGGTGGATAATAATGTCCACATCCTTAATATTGTTTTTTAAAACTTCCGATAATAATTTTAAATTTTTATGTGTATCGGAAACAACCAATATTTTTTTCATCTTCATCTCCGTTAATTAATGTAATAGAAAAAACGAAAAAAGTTTTGTAAGTTACACAAAAAAGTGATGTTATCGAAATTTTAATAAAAAAATGGTACCCCTGAGACGATTCGAACGTCCGACCTTTTCCTTAGGAGGGAACTGCTCTATCCTACTGAGCTACAGGGGCAACCTACGAAACAAACTTTTTGAAATGAAATAATGTCAAATAATTTATAAGCTATAATACAAATTCATTTCAAAGGGATGAGGTCTGTTTTTTATGGCAATAACCTCTTTTGTTTTTTCTTTTATCCAACTTTCAATCAATTCCATATTAAAGACATTGCCTTCCAAAAGATATTGATAATCGTTTTTAAGACAATTTAACGCTTCTTCCAGTGAAGAAGGAACAGATTCCAGTTTTGCCTTTTTTTCTTCCGGCCAATTAAAAACATTATCGTCATAGGGTCCGTAACCGTTTTCGGGAGTAGGCATAATTTTATTTTTGATACCATCCAAACCGGCCATTAATAAGGCGCTCATTGCCAGATAGTAGTTTGCCGTACCGTCACCGGTTCTGAATTCTATTCTTTTTGCATCTTCGGAAGTTGCATATTTGGGTATTCTTATTGCGGCACTTCTATTTGCCAAACCGAAGAATAATTTTACGGGAGCTTCAAATCCGGGAAGCAAACGTTTGTATGAATTTGTGCTGGGGTTGGTAAAAGCCGTGAGCGATCTGCCGTGTTTTAAAATTCCGCCTATAAAATAAAGAGCGGTTTCGGATAAATCGGCATAATTACCTTTTTTGTAAAAGAGATTTTTTCCGTCTTTTCTTAATTGAATGTGAAAATGCATACCTGTACCCGGTTCGTCATAAATGGGTTTGGGCATAAATGTAGCCGTTAGATCGTTTTTTAAAGCGGTATTATGGATAATATCTTTCACATACATCATTTTATCCGTGATTTTTTCAAAAGGTATCATTTCCGTTTCGATTTCCTGTTGACCGGAAAGTCCTACTTCATGATGATGATACCTCACCGGACAATCGATGTTTTCTATAAGCTCCACCATTTCCTGACGGACATCCGCATATTTATCAAAAGGTATATCAATGTGATAGCCTTTTCTGTTGGCTACTGCCGTACCGTTTTTGTCTTCATATCCGAATGGTAAATCGTGTTTGTTTTCCGAAGATGTAAATTCAAATCCCGCTTTATACTTGGAATTAAAAATCTTGGCTTCATTAAAAAGATAAAATTCAAATTCGGCTAACCAAAGAGATTTATCCGCTATACCGGTGGATTTCATATAATTATTTGCTCTTTTGGCTACACTTCTGGGATCTTTTAATACACCTTCCCGAGTATCTGCATCGCAAATGTATGAAAGCATTCTTAACGTAGGTGTTTTTAAAAAAGGATCTATTATGGCTGTGGATAAATCGGGTAAAAGAATCATATCGCCGGATTCCACCGATTTCATTCCCGGAATGCTCGAACCGTCAAACGGTATGCCTTTTTCCAATACATATTCCAATCTTTTGGCGGGAAAAGAGATGTGATACCAATTACCTACCAAATCCGAATATTTCAAATCAATGGATAGTATTTCGTTTTGGTTGATTAAATTTTTAATATCGTGATATTTCATTTTTTATCTCCTTAATTTCCTTATTAAAAAATTTAATTATGCACTAATTTTGTAAGTTGAGAAAAAAAGTTTTTTCGCATTTATATGTCAAGAGCTATTTAGCGTGTTATTTTTTAATATTTTCCGGGAACAATGGCCTACAAAAGAAATAAAATTTATAGTAAAAACTAATCAGTGAAATTTAACTTACAAAATCCTTAGTTAAAGTTAAGCCTCCAAATTTAACTAAAAAAAATCTTAGTTAAAGTTAATGCTCCAAACTTAACTAAGAAAATCAAAAAAATTTAGATTTTAATCACTTTTTTACAAATCTCTTTGAAATGCTTTAAATTTTTGCTTGACCTGTTTGTATGGTATTTTTCCGATAAAAAAAATTTTTAACAGAGGTTATCGAAATGAAAAAAATACTATTGTTCGTTATTTTTACCTTTGGTTTGCTATATTCGTTTGAAATAAACGGAAATCCCAAAAATTGGAAAAAATCCGATTTGGTCGGTATGGATAAAATAGGCGATGCAAAATTTTTAGGCGATATTTCATCCGTTTTTATGCATTTCCAAAAAAATAATACATTTATTCGCATAACATTTAACGATATGGTAAAAAGAGATCATAACAAAACGATTCAGGATAATTTTAAAAATAAAAATATTTTTCTTTCGATTAATGATGATAAATTTAAAATTCCTTTGGATAGAAAAAGCTATAAAAACAAAAAAATCACACTGTTAAGAACAACAAAAAATAATTTGGCGGAAATCAAAATAAACGAAAAACTTTCAAGACACAATTTTAAAGTATCCGTTTTTTATAACGGCAAATTATCGGATACGTATAAAAGCGGAGGGGGGTATAGAGGCGGAAATTGTGCGCTTGTTCATCATGGCAATCAAGGGCTTACCTACACGGAAGTATTCTACGGACAATATCCTCAGGAAAGTTCGGGGTATGACGAAGTTTTGCAAGTTCATCAAGCTACGGGAATACCGGGTAATTTTCATATGTCCGGCACACTTATGCCCGCGGCTCAATGGCATAATCCCGAATTTAACAATTGGCTGAAACAGGGCATAAACGAAGGTTGGGTGGCAATGATTACTTCCGCTCTCGGACAACATATAATGCCTTTTGTTACTAATGATATGAATAATTGGTCGGTACATATCGAAAAAGATATGATAAATTATATTTACAATTATGATGCAAAAGTCGCTTGGATTCCCGAAAGAGTATGGTTGGCGCAAAATCATTATCCCGATGCGGGCGTTATCGATTGGTTAGGTGATAATTGGACGCAATTCGGAGTGGAAGCCGTAATCTTGGATGATACGCCTCATCTGAACGGAGTTTCCAATACCAAAATTCATTGGATGAGTAACGGTAGCGGGGTAAATTTGCGGGTTATTCCAATTAATAACGATTTCGTAGGAAAATTGATGTATGATTTGGACGGAGCTAAAAATTTAGTGGCTTCCACGGGACAATACGGAATAGCTGTTTATGGAACTGATTGGGAAGTTGCTGCCGAAATGAACGAACATCACGATACAAATTTTTTGGATAATTATGAAAACTTTATTTGGTGGTGTCATGATAATTATCCCGCAATAAATGTTTGGAAACTTGATTCTGCAATATATAATTCTGATTTTAACGGTACTTACGTGGATATTACCCCGGGAACTTATTGGCTTTTGGGCGGTGATAACGGTTACGGCGGCTCAAATAACAGCTGGTATATCAATTGGGCTTCCACCGTTTCACATTCTGATTTTCATTCTCCCAATTGGAATTACGGATACATTTGGTATGATGCCTTTCAACATCTTATGCAGTCGCCTGATAATAATCTTTCTCAATTGGGTTGGTATAATCTTATGATAAATTTACACGAAACGGGTTGGCATGAAGGGGGAGAAGTAGCTTCTTGGGAGCATAGATATTCATCTCATATCAAAAATTCAAACGTTTATGCCGAAGCTTCAAGGTGGGCAAACGGGGAATACCAAACTCCTGTCGGTAGTTTTTGGCTGGATATTGATAGAGACGGAACAGACGAACTGATAATGCATAATCAAAAGATTTTTGCGGTTTTCGAAACAATTGGCGGTAGAGCTTCTTGGATATTTATAAAAGATAATTCCGGAAATGCCACTTCGGTTGTAGGTTCCGATGTGGCTTATTGGTCGGAAACCGACGGGGATTACAATGAATCTTCAAATAATCATTTCGCCGCTTTATCGGATGTTTCGCCTTATTATCAAAACGATTTATATGTTGTGGAAATATTGGAAAACGAAGATGATTTTACCAAAGTTAAATTTTCAAAAGATAATCTGAATAGAATATGCACGTTGTATTCTCAACAAAAATTTATACAAACCGAATATTCTTGTAATAGCGATGTTTATATAAAAAGCGGATTTACGCCGGATCTTTTAGATTGATTTGGAACGGTAAACAAAATATCCAAAGAATGTGGGGAGAAAATGCATCTTATTGCGGAAGAAGAAATTCAGCTTCGGGTGCTACTATTTCTTATATCTTGGGTAGCGGCGGAGCGGCACATTCGTCCGATTTTGAAGGAACACTTGTGATGGGAGATGAAATTCACGGTAACGGTAACTTTAAATTTTATCTTTTTGCCGGATTTACACAAGAACCCTATGATGATTATTATAATAGAGTTGCCGAACTGGATTCGCTGGCTCAAATTTT
>CAZUGB010000145.1:0-26886 GCA_964619925.1 uncultured Candidatus Cloacimonadota bacterium | reverse complement strand
GAAAACACTCCCGAAAAAAAACAGTATGAAATCAAAGAAAGGATAATAAATTATCTTTTTGATAAAGACAAATCCGATTTACAAGAAAACCTTATGCTTCTTTTATATCTAAAAGATAACAAACATTACAAAGAATTATTGAAAAACGCCATAAATCTTTTCGATAAATATCAAAAAAGCAACCTTAAAGACTTTCTTTTCGAGGTAGGACAAATTGCTTGGGAAGTAAAAAAAGAACTTTTAAAAATAAATCCATGTGATGCTTTATACCTGATTTTTCACTATCTAAACACAACCGACACAAAGGACTTATTGGATTTGCAACAGGATATACTGAATTTCTTGGAAAAAAATATAAAAAAATGTGATGATCCTTATTATGAAATGCAATTATACCTAAAAAAATTACTTTTTTACCAACATCAAAAGAAATATGAAAAAATAGTGGATTATTACGAAAAAAACAGCTCTTATATCGTCACTTGGGAAGAAATAATAAAATTAAGACTTCATTATCTGGTAAGCAACGCTTATTACATTTTGGGAAATATTTCCAAAGCTATTGAAATAATAAATTTATTTATAGAAACGGTAAAATCAAATGAAGAATACAAAAAATCTTATCTGGCGGCGGGATATGGGAAATTGGCATTTTATTTCTATCGACTGGATGACTATGACAAAGCGTTAAGATTTTATAACAAAGCCATTATCATATCGGAAAAATACGACAGATATCTGGATTTGGGCTACCTTTATTCAAGGATAGCTTTTATAAATTTTGAATTACTCAAATTGGACAAAGCAAAAGAATACTATAAAAAAGCCGATAAAATTAATAATAAATTCAAAAATACCTACTTTATGGGACTTATCTCAAACGGAATGGGACATATCAAAATACATGAAGGAAAATACTGGGACGCCTTAAAATATTTCTTTAAAAATAAAAAAGATTCCAAAATTATTAAAGAAAATTTTTCTCCTCATATGTATGCAAGAACTCTCTTTTTGATAGGATATGAAAAACAGGCTCAATTCTTTTTGAAACAGGCTTACAAAAATAAAGCGAGAAAAACTTATCTCCAATATTTCCGTTCCATTGATTTGTCTATTTTGTATTTCAAAAAAAATAAAACAAAATTTTTAAATCTACTCAAAACAATCCGAGATGAAATTAACGAAAATAAATACACGCCTTTTAAGTACTATTATTTCTTTAATGCCTGCCATAACTTCGAATCGGGAAAATATGACAATATGAAATCAATAATTGATGAGATGAAACAAAATCTTAATTTTATGTTTCCTGAAAATGATATTTACTATCATTTTTTGCTTTCTCTCTATTATTGGAAAACGAATAACCTTAAAAAGGCTTTGGCAAATGCCAACAAAACAATGGAACAGATGGAAAAGGTTAATAATAACATCATATTTGCGCCTCAATTTTATCATCAATATTATCTTATGTTCCAAGATGCTTACAAAAAAGATTTGGTAACAAAAAATTATAAAAAGTATTTAGAGAAAGCTTACGGAATTATAAACAAAAGAAAAAATAACCTTCCCACAAATCAGATGAGAAGAGTTTATATTAATCAAAACAGAATAAAAAAGATTGTTGATGCATATTCCGCCGAAACCAAATTTTCCAAATCGGAAAAAACAAGTGTATTCCTTTTGGAAATGATAGAAAAATTATCCAAAATTATCACTACGGTAACCGATAAAAACAAATTGTTCAATAAAATTTTGGAAATCGCCTTAAAAGCTACAAATACCCAAAGAGGCATTATTTTTACTTTGAACGAAAACACAAATGAACCGGAAGTATCTTATCAATTTCAAATTGCCGACAGCTCATTAAAAGACATAGAAAACATCAACAAAAGTATAATAAAAAACGTATTTGATAAGAAAAAAGCAGTTTATTATACCAATGTTTTTTCCAATAAGATGTTTGACGAATACAAAAGTTTTGCCGATCTTAAAATAGAATCCATTATTTGTTTACCATTGGTTTTTCAAAACAAAGTATTGGGTACTATTTATCTTGATAGTAAGGGATTAAATACTCTTTCCACCGAAGAATTAAGATTTTTGAATATATTTTCTCAGATAGCTGTTTCGGCGATTAAAACTTCTCATAATTACGTTCAATTAAAAAATGAAAAGAAAGAATTAATTAATTATTTCAGTTCCGAGCATAAAGTAGGAAAAAAGATAATAGGCAACTCTCCTCAAATGATAAAAGTTTTTGAGGATATAAAAAAGATAGCTCCCACAAACGTTAATGTTCTCATCGAAGGTGAAAGCGGCACCGGTAAGGAATTGATAGCAAAAGAACTACACAATTTAAGCAACAGAAAAGATAAAATTTTTATCCCAATAGATTGCGGTAGTTTGTCGGAAACGATTATAGAAAGTGAACTTTTCGGACACATAAAAGGCTCCTTTACAGGTGCGGTAAACGATAAAAAGGGACTCTTTGAAGAAGCCGACGGCGGAACCGTATTTTTAGACGAAATATCCAATATATCCTTTAATATCCAGATAAAACTTTTAAGATTAATTCAAGAAGGCGAATTTAAAAGAGTGGGTGAAAACAATATAAGAAAAGCAAACGTAAGACTTATTGTGGCAAGCAACAAACCTTTAAGCGAACTTGTGGAAGAAGGTAAATTCAGAAAAGATTTATACTACCGTTTATCGGTTTTTCCAATCAAACTTCCTCCGTTAAGAGAAAGAGAAGGTGATATAACATTACTGGCATTTTACTTTTTGAATTATTACAACAATGTTCATTCCAAAAATATTTCCGATATTTCAAGCGAGGCTTTAAGCATACTTAATCAATATATTTGGCCCGGAAATATCAGAGAATTGCAAAACGAAATGGAAAGAGCGGTTATCATATGCAACGAAGACATTATTTCCGATAAGTATTTTTTACATTTGAAACAAGCCAACTCCGTTTATTCCGATTCTCTAAAATTCAAAGAAGATTTCGCCACTATGGTGGCAAACTTTAAAATATCGGTAATAGAAAACGCACTTCAAAAAAGCGGAAACAATTGGACAAAAGCGGCGAAATTATTGGGATTATCAAGACAAAACTTACGTCAAATTTACCAAAGAAATAAAAAAGATTTTTGATTTTTTTTAAAATTTTAATTATTCCCGTGTTTATGCGGCTTGCCTTCTATCATTCTAATGGCATGTTCCATTATGGGAATTAGCACATTAACGCATAAAGTTACGGCTTTCACACTTCCGGGAAAATTTACCACTATCGTTTTATCCTTTATCCCCGCATATCCTCTGGAAAGCATAGCCGTTTTGGTTTCTTTCAAAGATTCCGCACGTATTGTTTCGGCAATACCGGGTAATTCTTTATCGCAAAATTGTTCGGTTACTTCCGGCGTTACATCTCGTTTTGAAATACCGGTTCCTCCCGTTGTAAAAATAAAATCAACTCCCAAAAATTTATCTAATGCCTCTAAAATCTCATCTTTTTCATCCGGAACGATTATTTTTTCTATTGAAACATCTTTTATTTTATCTAAAAGTATTTCTTTTATTTTTTCTCCCGACCTGTCTTCGTATATTCCTTTTGAAGCTCTATCCGAAACTGTAATTATTCCTACTTTCATATTTCCTCTTTTGTTTTTTCCATCAATTTTATATCCGATATCGTCATATTTTTATCAACCGCTTTGCACATATCATAAATTGTAAGAGCCGCTACGCTAACTCCGGTTAAAGCTTCCATTTCTATGCCTGTTTTGTCCGTACAAACCGCTTTGCAAGTTATTTCTATATTTTGAGAATTTATCTTAAAATCAATACCCACAAAATCAATTTCGATATTATGACACAAAGGTATGGTATATGCCGTTTGTTTTGCACCCATTATTCCGGCTATTCTTGCCGTGGACAATACATCGCCCTTTTTAATTTGATTTTCTTTTATCATTTGTATCGTGTTTGTATTCAAGTAAATTTTTCCCGAAGCTATTGCCGTTCTTTTTATTCTTTTTTTATTTGAGATATTTACCATTGTGGCTTTTCCGTTTTTATCTATATGGGAAAATTCCATATTATCCTCCAATTTCATACATAGCTCTGTTTGTACAAACATAACCGCTTTCGGGTTTTAATTTTATGGCTTTTATCAAACTTTGTCGTATGTTATTAAAATCAACTTTTACTTCGATATTGGAATGTAAACAGGGTTTTAAGGTTCCGTCGGCTAATAATCTTATTCTATTGCAAAATGCACAATTCGGGGGTCTGTCAAAAGTATAATTATTTAGTTTTTCACTGGTTAGATCATAATGATTAATAAGCTGAAGTTTCATATTTCTATCATCACAAAACTTTTGCATTTCTTCTATTTCTTTTTCGGTGGTCTCATTTGTAACCACCATATTTATTTTGATAGGGAAATTTTCTTTTAGAGCGGCATCGATACCTTTTAGAACCCAGTCCAATTCTCCGATACGTGTTATTTTTTTATATCTTTCGGGATTGAGCGTATCACAAGAGATATTCAAACTTGAAAGACCCGCTTCTTTTAGAAGTTTTGCCTTTTGAGGCAATAGAATACCGTTTGTGGTCATCCCTATCGTTTTGATACCTTCCACGCTTGCAATCATTTCCACCAATTTTTCTATATCTCTTTTAACCAAAGGTTCACCGCCGGTTAATCTGATTTTATTAAATCCTATTTTTGCCGCTTCTTTTACAACGCTATAAATCTGTTCGAAAGTAAGAAAATCTTTATGTTGTTTTAAAGGAATACCGTCTGCCGGCATACAATACACACATCTTAAATTGCATCTATCGGTTACCGAAATTCGCAAATAATTTATTTCTCTGTTAAATCTGTCTAACATCCAATTCGCTCCCTTCGGGTATTTCAAGCTGTCCCTTTTCATATCTGATTAAGCCGTTTGCATCTGCCAAAATATTAAGATGTGAAGAACCGTGATATTTTAGCGGATATATCTTTTTATCCTTTAAGATTACGGGGATATACTCAAATCTGGCGGATTTTTTTCTTTTTAGATTCTTTGCTAAGATGCCTTTACTTATCGGCGGTTGATAGTCCAAGCCCATCATTTTATAAATAAAAGGTTTGATAACCACTTCAAAAATAACAAATGTGGAAACGGGATTTCCGGGCAATCCGAAAACGAATTTATCATCTTTTTTACCGAATAATGTAGGTTTTCCGGGTTTTATTGCTAATTTATGAAATAAAATATCCACTCCGATATCTTGCAAAGCGGCAGGGATAAAATCGAATTTACCCATGGAAACACCACCCGATAAAATTAAAATATCCTGTTCCGAAAGAGCTTTTTTTATTGTTTGAGCAATTTTTTCCTTATCGTCGGATAAACTGCCGTAATATTTTGCATCAATGCCGATACTTTTGCTTTGAGCGATAAGTTGATAACCGTTGCTATTGTAAATTTGACCGTCCTGCAAGGGATTTCCGGGTTCCACTATTTCGGTTCCCGTGGTAATAATGCCTATTTCGGGTAATTTGGCTACTTTCACATATCTACAACCCAGAGATGCCAAAATCCCTATGTGCTGCGGTTTTAAAATTTTTTTTGTCAAAACGACATCACCTTTTTTTAAATTTTCTCCCTGTTTTATGATATTATCATTTTTGGAAGGGGTAAATTCGATATAACCGTCTTTTATCGTAACATTTTCGATAGGAATAACTTTGTTTGCATTTTTCGGTATTTTCGCACCGGTCATAATTTCCATACATTCGCCTTTTTTTATGGAAAATTCTTCGCTATCACCAGCCGCAACGATTGAAGTGATTTTTAGCGGTTTGCCTTCGTCATTTAAGTTGTATGCAAAACCGTCCATTGCGGACTTATCAAAGGGGGGAGAATCCAAATCGGAAATTATATCTTCATACAACACTCTTCCGAGAGCCTTTTCTATTTCCACATCTTCGCTTTGCAAAAATTTAACGTTTTGTTCCATAATCTTTTTAGCCGCATCGGGATGTATCACTTTTTCCTCCGATATTTCATTTTGGTATAAGATAATTTATTTTTGTATTTTTCAACTATTTTTCTTATTCAAGGGAAAAATTTTATTTTTTTCGATAACTTTCGGATATTTTTTAATTTAAAATCAAACGTTATATATAGTTTTTTTCGGAATAATATTTACGATATAAAATTACCGGTATAAAGCCTTATGGAAGGGATAAAAAAATTCTTATAGACAAAAAATCATAATTTAAAAATTTAAACTCCAAATTTATAAAAATATTGAGGATGAAAAGAATGGTTGAAGGAAAAATTATTCAGGTTATCGGTCCTACAGTAGATGTGGAATTTCCCGAAGGGCATTTGCCAGCCATCTACAATGCTTTATTAATAAAGAGAGAAGGACAAACCGATTTGGTATTGGAAGTTCAAATGCATCTCGGAGAAAATCAAGTTAGAACCGTTGCAATGGATTCTACCGACGGGCTTACAAGAGGCGATACGGTGTATGATTCCGGTCAGCCGATTACGGTTCCTGTCGGCGAAAAAGTTCTCGGAAGAATGCTCAATGTGGTAGGTCAACCGATTGACGAAGCAGGCGAAGTTAAAACAAAGGAAAGATATCCGATTCATAGACAAGCACCTCTGTTTGAAGACTTATCCACCGAAGAAGAAATCTTGGAAACAGGTATCAAGGTAGTGGATCTTATCGAACCTTATTTGAAAGGTGGAAAGATAGGATTGTTCGGTGGCGCCGGTGTGGGAAAAACGGTTCTTATCCAAGAATTAATTAGAAACATTGCAATAGAACACGGTGGATATTCGGTATTTGCCGGCGTTGGAGAAAGAACAAGAGAAGGTAACGACCTATTTTTGGAAATGAAATCATCCGGCGTTCTTAATAAAACCGCTCTTGTATTCGGGCAAATGAACGAACCCCCAGGAGCCAGATTAAGAGTGGGACTTACCGGTCTTACAATAGCAGAATATTTTAGAGATGTATCAAAACAGGATGTGCTTTTATTTATCGATAATATTTTCCGTTTCACACAAGCGGGTTCGGAAGTTTCGGCACTTCTCGGAAGAATGCCCTCTGCGGTTGGTTACCAACCTACGTTAGCTACCGAAATGGGAGCTTTGCAAGAAAGAATTACTTCCACGGTAAACGGTTCGATTACTTCGGTTCAAGCTATTTACGTACCGGCGGACGACCTTACCGACCCTGCCCCTGCCACTACATTCTCTCACCTTGATGCTACCACGGTACTTTCAAGAAAAATTGTGGAGTTGGGTATCTATCCCGCTGTTGATCCATTGGATTCCACAAGTCGTATTTTGGATCCTAAAATTATCGGTGAAGAACATTATAACACTGCAAGAGAAACCCAAAGAATCCTTCAAAAATATAAAGATTTGCAAGATATTATCGCTATCTTGGGTATGGACGAACTTTCCGAAGAAGACAAACTTATCGTTTCTCGTGCAAGAAAGCTTGAAAGATTCTTCTCACAACCTTTCTTTGTTGCCGAAGAATTTACCAATACCCCGGGTGTTTACGTTCCCCTAAAAGATACAATCGAAGGATTTAAGGCAATAATAAACGGTGATATGGACGATGTTCCCGAAGCCGCTTTCTTGTATGTGGGAACAATAGAGCAAGTTCAGGAAAAAGCTCACAAAATGATGAAGGGTAAATAAAATAAAATGGCAACCGTTAATTTGAAAATAATAAAACCCGATAGAATTTATATCGAAGAAGATTTCGAGCATGTGATAATTCCGGGTGTGGAAGGTGATATTGATATACTTCCCGCTCATGCACCTTATATCACGCAAATACGCCCCGGCATAATATCGGTTTTTCAAAATGGAGAAAAAAAAGAATATTCCATTCACGACGGTTTTGTTACTGTGGAAAACGATAAAATCGTTATTGTTACCGATAGAATAGAATCACCGGATGAAATCGATGTGGAAAGAGCCGAAAAAGCCAAACAAAGAGCCGAAGAAAGGCTAAAAGCCACAAAAAGCGACATTGATTACAGAAGAGCCGAATTGGCTTTGCGAAGAGCTTTGGCAAGAATTGAAATTACTCACGGAAAAAGATAGATATATACAAACATACAAAATCTTTTTTTTAAGCCGTCTTTTACGACGGCTTTTTTTTATTAACTATCCCACAAAAATCCCAATATCATTAATTTTTTATCAATTGAAAAAAAAATTTAATAAAAAAACGCAGGAAGCAGAAAGTTTATTTGTCTATTATTAAAAACGCAAAAAAATTGAGGAGGAGATTATGAAAAAAACTTTTGTTTTATTTTTTATTTTTTTTGCCGTTTTTTTATTTTCCACCACAATACATGTTCCCCAACAATTCGCTAGAATCCAAAATGCCATAAACGCCGCATCAAATGGCGACACCGTATTGGTTCACAACGGAATTTATCGAGGATACGGTAATACAAATTTGGTTTTTTACGGTAAAAGTATTTATTTAAAATCCGTAAATGGCTATGAACACACTTTTATTGACGGACAAAATACAACCAGATGTGTCAATTTTATATACGGAGAAGGAAATGATACGGTTATCGAAGGATTTACCATTGAAAACGGCTATGACGAAGATTATGCAGGTGGTATATATTGCGAAGATTCTTCCCCCACTATTACCGGAAATTTTATTTATAACTGCGTAGGTGGAAATTACGGAGCTGGAATTACATTATCAAATTCCGATGCGATTTTTTACGGAAATATTATAGGTTCAAATCAATGCCCCGAAGAAAGCGATAAAAACGGCGAGAAGGTGTTAGGTTACGGTGGCGGTATGGCAATTATAAACGGCAGCAATCCTATGTTGTATTATCTTCTTATTATAAACAACTATGCCGATCTCGGCGGTGCTATCTATATTGATGATTCCAGCACGGTTTATATTACAAACAATACGATATATAATAACAAAAGTATCATTTCGAGCGGTGGTATTTTATTAAAGCACAATTCCGTTTTAACTTGTGAAAATTCCATTATCGGAGGAAATGAAGGCGGAAATACCGATCAAATAACCACATTAACGGGAAGTAGCGCAAACGTAACCTATTCCGATATCGAAGGCGGATACACAGGTACGGGAAACATAAATGGAGACCCTCTTTTGGTAGATCCTTCCGACGGAGCGGGACCATCTTATACCATTATGGGTACCGACTGGCATCTTCAACCCGATTCCCCCTGTATTGATACCGGCGACCCTACCGATTCGTATGATGATGATAATTCCGTTAAGGACATGGGTGTGTTATATTATCACCACGAAGCGGATTTTTCTTATGATTCTTCTTTCGGATATGTTTCTCACACCGTGAACTTTACAAACGAATCAATCGGAGAAGCCTCTCTTGTTTCTTGGGATTTTGATTCCGACGGAACGTGGGATGCCTACGGCGAACATCCCTCTTACACATACACATCATCAGGCGTGTACTCGGTTACTATGAAAATAGAAAACAATACTTGGGAAAACACAAAGATAAAGGAAAACATTATAGTAATTCAAGAAAATCAATTGAATAAACCAGAAAATATGCAAATATCACTTTCGGGAAATTATGCCGAATTGTCTTGGGATACTGTTCCCAACGCAACTTATTATCTTATCTACGCATCGAATGATCCCTACGGAGAATTTGTTTATGTGGATACAACCACCGACAATAATTACACAACCGACGATATTTCTTCTTATAACAAATTGTTTTTTAAAGTTATCGGATTTGACGGAACAAGAGAAGAACTGCAAAAATATTTATCATCACATCAAAAATTAATAACTAAATAGCCCTATTCATACAAACCCTCTACAAGCCTGCTTTTCATATTGCAAAGGCAGGCTTTTTTCTTTATCAAAAAAAATATTTCACAATCGGAATTGTATAATTTGACAGAAAATCCGCTTTTTAAAACTTATCAAAAAAACGCATTACGAGGTGGTTAAAATCGGCTGTAAAAGTTGTATTCAAACAATTTTTTCATACCATCAAGTAAGACCCTTATGCTCAATTTATCATAAAAAAACAAGGAAAATTCTATGAACACTATTCAATTGGTTTTAAAAGATAATATTAAAGATGTAGTGGGAATCAAGCTTAAAGATAAAATAAAGCGCTATTTAAATATCAACACTGGTAATATTAAAACGATTAAGGTTTTTTCCGTTGATTTGCCTGTGACTGACGAAGAATTAAAAAAATTTGCCGACTACGGCTTGAAAGATAGCGTTTTGCACGAGGTTTTTATAAATAAAAATTATTATAATCCCGCTTTTAAAAGTTTTATTTTGGTCTCTAAACTCTACGGCGTTACCGATGACGAAGGAATAAGCGCCCAAAATTTGCTTAATGATATTTTGAACAAAAACTATGAAACTCATACTCAAAAAATATTCACCCACAATCTTTATCTTTTTGAAAATCAAATCACCGAGAGTAAATTAAAAAAAATAGCCGAAGACTTTTTGGGCAATAAACTTATAAACAAATTCAAATACGGCACATTCACAAAAAACATCTCATTTTCCATATTCAAACTACAATCTCAAAGTGATATTCACACAAAACAAATAAACATCAATATTAGCGACGAGGAATTAATCCGTTTGTCCGAAAGTATGCTATTGTCATTAAATCTTGAAGAAATGAAAGCTATCCGAAATTATTATCTTAATCCGAATATCATAAAAAAACGAAAAGAGAAAAATCTTTCGGAAAATCCCACCGATTGCGAGTTGGAAGTTTTCGCTCAAACTTGGAGTGAACACTGCAAGCACAAAGAATTTGCCGCGATAATAGATTATGAAAATGCGGAAACGAATGAAAAAATTCGTATTGATTCGCTTTTTAATACCTACATAAAAGCATCCACACTAAAAATAAAAGAAAATTTAAAAAAATATGATAACGACTGGCTTTTGAAGGTATTTTCCGATAACGCCGGTGTAGTTAAAATAAATGATAATTCCGTTTTTGTGTGGAAGGTGG
Organism: uncultured Candidatus Cloacimonadota bacterium; assembly: GCA_964619925.1. Lineage (GTDB taxonomy): Bacteria > Cloacimonadota > Cloacimonadia > Cloacimonadales > TCS61 > CAZUGB01. The sequence continues at coordinate 15,812 of CAZUGB010000145.1, read as the reverse complement.
AAACTCACAATTCCCCTTCGGCATTAGATCCCTACGGCGGAGCAATCACGGGAATTTTGGGAAATAACCGCGATCCTATGGGAACGGGTATAGGCGGCGCAAAATTACTCTTTAATACCGATGTTCTTTGTTTCGGTCCGCCTAATTATGACAAACCCCTCATAGGTAACCAATTACATCCCAAAAGAATCCTAGAAGGAGTAACCGCCGGAATAGAAGACGGAGGAAACAAATCAGGTATTCCCACGGTAAACGGTTCCGTAATATTTGATGAAAGATATGCCGGTAAACCTTTGGTCTTTTGCGGAACAGGCGGAATAATGAAATACAAGGTAAACGGAAGAAAATCTTGGGAAAAAATAATCGATTCGGGTGATTTGATATTTATGGCAGGCGGAAGAGTGGGAAAAGACGGCATTCACGGTGCTACATTTTCTTCAGCCGAAATAAATGAATCCTCACCATTATCCGCGGTTCAAATTGGAAGTCCGATAACTCAAAAACTTTTGTATGATTTTTTATTAAAAGCGGTGGACGAAGACCTGATAAAGTGTTCCACCGATAACGGAGCCGGAGGTTTGTCTTCTTCCATTGGAGAATTAGCCGAAATATCGGGCGGAGCAATGGTTTTTCTGGAAAAAGTTCCGCTAAAATATCCCGATTTGAAACCTTGGGAAATCTTTATAAGCGAATCGCAGGAACGTATGACCTTGGTTGTGGAACAAAAGAATAAAAGTCGTCTTATAAAACTGGCAAAAGAAATGGATGTGGAAATTTCGGAAATTGGACTGTTTACGGATAGCGGCTACCTTGATGTGAGATATAATAACGATGTGGTGGCATATCTTGATATGGATTTTTTGCATAACGGCGTACCCAAAAAATATATGATTGCGAAATGGGAAAAACCGAAATTATCGGAAGCAAGCATCCCCGATAATATCGATTACAACAAAATTTTGCTACAATTATCACAGAGTTTGAATATCTGCTCTCGTGAAAGCATCATACGGCAATATGACCACGAAGTAAAAGGAAAATCCATAATAAAGCCTTTGATGGGGCAAAAAGGGCAAGCACCACAGGATGCGGCTGTGATGAGATTGGATTTTAACGGTTATGAAGCCGTGGCAATATCAAACGGAATTATGCCCAAATTCGGCGATTTGGATCCCTATCAGATGTCTGCGGGAGCATTTGACGAAGCAATAAGACAAATTATTGCCGTAGGCGGCAGATTACCAAATCCAAAACGAAAAGACAGCATTTTTTGGAGCGTAAATGATAATTTTTGCGTTCCCGACTCTTTTTATGATGAAAAAAATAATCCCGACGGAAAATTGAAATTGGCAAAACTTGTTCAAATGAACATGGCTTTGTATGATATGGCAACATTTTTTAATATCCCTATGACTTCCGGAAAAGATAGTATGAAAAACGATTTTAAAGCCGACAACATAAAAATTTCCATCCCCCCCACAATTTTATATTCCATGGTAGCAAAAATAAACGATTTTAGAAAAACTATCACCTCCCATTTCAAAGCCGAAGGAGATCTCATTTATCAAGTTGGAAAAACATATAACGAATTGGGCGGATCGGAATTTTTGAAACTTTTTAACCAGTTGGGTAAAAACGTTCCCGTGGTAAGGAAAAAAGATGCAAAAAGAATTTATGAAAAAATGGCTGATGCCAACGATTTGCAAATCATTCAATCCGCGCATGATATATCCGACGGGGGTATGCTAATGGCTATTGCCGAATCTCTTTTTAGCAAAGCAAACGGTGCCGATTTGAATTTGGATAACTTTATCGATTTATCCTGTGAAGCCATCCTTTTTGCAGAATCACATTCAAGATTTATTGTTTCAATCGCTCCAAAGGACAAAGAAAAATTCGAACAAATTATGAAAAACGATGCAATTTATCTGGGAAAGGTTACAAACTCCGGAAAATTAATCATAAAAAAAGATAATAAAACCATTATAGATTTGGAAACGGATAAAATTTTGGAAAAATGGAACAATGGTTTGGCACAGGCACTAAATCAAAACTGATATAAGAGGAAAATAAGGTGAAAAAAGTTAAAGCTTTGATAATAACCGGATACGGTATAAACTGTGAAACGGAAATGGCAAATGCCTACAAATTAGCCGGTGCCACGGCTGATATTCATCACATAAATGAGATTTTCGATGAAAAAATTTCCATCCATAATTTTGATATTCTTAATTTTCCGGGTGGATTTTCTTTTGGAGACGATTTGGGTTCGGGAAAAGTTTTAGCAGGTAAAATGAAATTTAAAAAATTGAAATCAGGCAAAAACTTCTTTGATGATCTGCAAGATTTTTTATCGGAAAAAAAATTCATTTTGGGTATATGCAACGGTTTTCAGTTTCTCGTTAAAATGGGACTTTTGCCCAATCTCTTTCAAGAATACAAACAAGAGGTAACGCTCACGGCGAACGACAGTGCAAAATTCGAAGACAGATGGGTTTATGTAAAAGTAAATCCAAATACGGATTCGCCCTTTTTGAAAGGAATAGACAAATTGTATCTACCTGTAAGACACGGTGAAGGAAAATTAATAATTTCCAATGAAAAAATAAAAAAGGAAATATTGGATAACAATTTAAACGTATTGTCGTATGCAAATGAAAACGGAGATGTAACCTCACATTATCCATACAATCCGAACGGTTCGGACTTGAATTGTGCGGCACTCACCGACAAATCAAGACAAATTTTGGGAATGATGCCTCATCCGGAAGCTTTTTTAAGCCTATACAATCATCCCGACTGGCAATATCTAAAAAGAAATAATCCCGATATTTCGGAAAAAGGCGAAGGATTACGAATCTTTGAAAACATTGTAAATTATTTGAGTGAAAAATGAATGATTTTTTAAGTTTGATGCTCACCCCCTCGATAATGATAGCGGTTTGCGCATCGCTACTTATTTCCACAACAAACAGAAATACCAGAGTGATAGAACGCATTCGACAAATAAATAGAATTATTCTGGGAGACTTATACAAACTTCCAAACGCAATGTTAGAAAATTATAAAAAACAAATTCAGTTGTTTAGAAAGCGTTCTTTCCTTATTCGCAAAGCTCTGTTTTTGAATTATCTTGCGCTTTTGTTTTTTATACTCACCAGCCTCTCCGCCGTAGCGATAAAGTGGCATCTTAAATATCTTCCCGTAACTTTTTTTGTATTGGGAATGTTTTTTTTGCTTGCATTTACAATTCTTTTGATAAGGGAAAGTATGATAAATTTTGAAACGACCGAACTGGATATAGAAAATGTGGAAAATATAATCGGGAAAAAAGATAAAAAATATAAAAAGGATGATTAAAAATGGAAATCGGAAAATTAATTAAAAGTTTGGAGTGGTTACGCAAAGACATAATAGGAAGAAATGTGAGTTTTGACACACCGTTTGGCAAAAAACCGCTTGTATATGCCGATTACACGGCTAGCGGAAGAGCTTTGTATTCTTTGGAAAAATACATAATGAAAATACTAAAATACTATGCCAATACACACACCGAAGATGATTTTACCGGTAAAATTATGACAAACCTCTTACATAAATCCGAACACATTATCAAAAAATCACTTAACGCCGAAAAAAACGGAAAAATTATCTTTTACGATTCGGGAACAACCGGCGGAATAACACGATTGCAACAAATTTTAGGTATCTACATCCCGCCGGCGACAAAAATCTTTTTGAAAAATCTCCTTTCCCGCTATGATAAAAAAACTTCTGAAAAAATTCTCGATTTTTATAAATCCGAACGTCCTGTTGTTTTTGTGGGTCCGTATGAACATCATTCAAACGAACTTACTTGGCGAGAGGCACTTTGTGAAGTAGTGGAAATCCCGCTGGGTAAAGACGGTTATTTTGATCTTGAAGCTTTGGAAAAAACAATTTCAAAAGAAAAATATAAAAACAAAAGAAAAATCGGCTCATTTTCCGCCGCTTCAAATGTGTCCGGCGTTTTATCTCCCGTTTATGATATTGCAAAAATTATGCACGAACACAACGGCTTGGCATTTTTTGATTTTGCCGCTTGCGGTCCGTATGTGGAAATTGATATGAACAAAGATGACCAATCCTATTTTGATGCCATATTTTTATCACCTCACAAATTTTTAGGCGGTCCGGGTACTGCTGGTATTTTGGTGTTTAACAAAAATCTTTATAATGAAAACATTCCGCCCACCATTGCCGGAGGCGGCACGGTAGATTATGTTAGCTCTACCGATGTGGAATACACCAAAGATATAGAGATAAGAGAAAAGCCCGGAACTCCGGGGATTATTCAGGATATAAAAATTTCTTTCTTATTTGAATTAAAAGAAAAAATCGGTTTGAAAAACATAGAAAAAATAGAACAATATTACCTAAAAAATTTTTATGATCATTTTAAAGACAATGATAAAATAGAATTTTACGGACCTGTCGATCCCACCAAAAAAGTGGCGATAATTCCTTTTAATATCAAACACAAAGACCGAGTGTTACATCCCCGTTTCGTAACCAAACTTTTAAACGACTTGTTCGGTATTCAAACTCGTGCGGGTTGCTCCTGCGCAGGACCATACGGACATATTCTGTTAAATATCGACGAAAAAACATCTCACTACTACCGTTGTGCTATCGGTGTGGACCACTTGGTTGCCCTCAAACCGGGTTGGGTTAGACTTAATTTGCATTACACAATTTCAAACGACGAATATGAATATCTTATCAATGCCATCGATTTTGTAATCAAATACGGATATAAATTTTTAAAATTGTACGAAGTGGATTTTTTAACCGGCGATTGGAAACACATCAACGAAAAAACATATTTCCCCGTGGATTTGGATATTAACATGGTTTATAGCGATACCGAAAATTCTATCGAGAATCTGGCAAAAGAAAAAGAAGTTTACAACAAAACCTTACAAGATGCCATAAAAACGGCACAATCCATTTCGGATGATATAAGATACAAAAAGTGTCATCCCTCTTTGAAAAAACTGATGTTTTTCTATTATGTAAATTCACAAAACGATTATGCACCCGAACCGAAAGAGGAGATATAGCAGATGGATATAAAACGAGCATTAATAAGCGTTTCAGACAAAACAGGAATTATAGAATTAGCCAAATTTTTGCAGAATATCAATTGTGAGATAATATCCACGGGAGGAACCGGAAAACTATTAAAAGAAAACGGCATTAAAATTACGGAGATAGAAAAAATCACAGGCAATCCGGAAGCATTCGGCGGAAGAATGAAAACCATTTCTTTCAATGTGGAATCGGCTATTTTGTTCGATAGAATAAAAGACAAAGAAGAAGCAAAAAAATTAAAAATCAAGCCGATAGATTTGGTTGTTTGCAATTTTTATCCTTTTGAAAAAGTTTATCGTGAAGGAGCTGATTTGCCCGATTTGATAGAAAATATCGATATCGGCGGACCCACTATGATAAGAGCGGCGGCAAAAAATTATAAGTTTGTGGGAATTTTGATAAATCCTCGCGATTATGTTGCTTTTATCGAAAAATACAAAGATAACAAATACGACGAAGATTTTCGTTTTGATTTGATGAGAAAGGCTTTCACTCACACGGCAATGTATGATTTGCTTATCTCAAACGCTATGAACGAAAATTTTGAAACCGATCATATTTTATTGGCGTTTGATAAAAAAACAAAACTTCGCTACGGAGAAAATTCACATCAAACCGCATTTTATTATCGTGAAAAATACACAAACAATTCGCTGTATGATTTTAACAAATTGCAAGGCAAAGAAATTTCTTTTAATAATCTTTTGGATATAAATTCTGCGATTGAATCGGTTTCGGAATTTGACAAACCCGCTTGTAGCATCATAAAACATAATAACCCATGCGGACTTTCGGTTTCCGAAGATGTTCAAACTGCTTTTGAATTGGCTTGGCAAGGTGATTCCGTTTCGGCATTCGGTTCCATAGTGGCTTTTAATTCCCCTGTCGATTTTAAAACCGTTTCCTTTTTAAATCTTGAAGATAAGAAACAAAAAAAATTCATCGAAGTGATTATCGCACCCGAATTTACAAACGAAGCTATTGAGTATCTTAAAAAAAATCAAAACTTACGTGTAATTGAATTTGATAGTAAAAAACTTAAAAAAAAGAAGGATATGAGATATTTAAACGGTTTGCTTTTGGTTCAGGACAAAGACAAAAAAGAATATGACAAACTTCGGTTGGTAACCGAAACCTTTTGGGATTATGAAAATGACCTTAATCTGATAAAATTCGGAATAAAAGCTATCAAAATGATTAAATCAAACGCTATCGTTTTGGTGAGAAAAGTACAAAATTCACTACAACTTTTGGGAATGGGAGCAGGTCAGCCGAATAGAATAATAGCCACTAAATTAGCCGTGGAAAAAGCTATCGAAAATCTTCGTATGGAATACAAAGGAGAAAATCCCGAAGAATATATCAAATCTGTTTTTGAAAATACAATACTTGTTTCCGATGCTTTTTTCCCATTTGACGACAGTATAAAATACGTTTCCCTTTTCGGTATAAAAAAAATAGTTCAACCCGGCGGCTCGATTAGAGATAAAAAAGTGATAAAAACCGCAAACCAACTCGGTATTGCCATGGTTTTTAGCGGATTGCGTCATTTCAAACATTAATCAAACGGACAAAAAAATATATAGAATAAAAGTAGGAGATAAAAAGATGTTAATAGACAAACTTTATTCGCCTCAGCTAAAAAAAATTCATTCGGGGAAAGTGCGCGAAAGTTTTCGTATCGACGAAAAAACCAGAATGATTTTGGTTACCGATAGAATTTCCAGTTTCGATAGTGTTTTAAACAATTTGATTCCCAACAAAGGAGCCGTATTAAACGGTATTACGAATTATTGGTTTGAAATCACATCTCATATTGTGGAAAATCATTTTATCAAACAAATCTCGCCAAATATCACACTTGTAAAAGAAGCAAAACCGATTAAAATAGAAATGATTGTGCGCGGCTACTTAACAGGTTCCATGTGGCGAGGTTACAAAAAAGGCAAAAGAGAATTTTCAGGAGTAAAAGTTCCCGACGGGTTAACACAAAATCAAAAATTCGACAAACCTATCGTGACACCTACCACAAAGGAGGAACACGACAGAGAAATAACCCCCGAGCAGATTGTCAGCGAAGGCTGGACTACAAAGGAACTGTACAACCAAATGAAGGATATTTCGTTAAAACTCTTTGATTTCGCATCCAAAAAACTATCAAATAGCGGCATTATCTTGGTAGATACCAAATATGAATTCGGTCTAATCGGTGATAAACTGATATTGATAGATGAAATACACACACCGGATTCTTCCAGATTTTGGGACAAAACTCAATACGAAAAAGATCCTCTTTCGGTTGATTCCATAGATAAGGAATATGTTCGTCAATGGCTTTTGGCAAACAAAAAGGATAACAAATTACCCGAATTTTTACCCGATCACGTTATCGCCGAAGCATCCGAGAGATATTTAAAAATTTATAAGATGATAACCGGCAAAGAACCGATTTTGCCACAAAGTGAAACCGAAATTTACAATTCACTGCTAAAAAATAAAATCATAAAAGACGGATATGTCATTTTGATAATGGGTTCCCCTTCTGATGCGGAGCATGCAAAAAAGATAAAGCAAGTTTTGGATAATTATGATATTTACACACAAATGCGCGTTGTTTCCGCTCATAAAAACGGAGAAAAAATCCCCGAAATGGCAAAAATCTATAATAATTCCATAGAACCCGGAGTGGTAATAGCAATAGCAGGACGTTCAAACGGACTTGGCGGCGCTTTGGCGGCTAATCTTGCCATTCCCGTTATCAATTGTCCGCCTTTCAAAGACAAACTCGATATGCTGGTGAATATAAATTCATCCCTTATGATGCCTTCCAAAACACCTGCCACCACGGTTATTGATACATCATCGGCGGCTTTGGCGGCATTAAGAAGTTTAAATTTGCAACGATTGAGAAAAATTTTTATCAATGAAATCAAAGAAACAAAGAAAAACTTGGAATTAGCCGATAACAAATTAAAAAACGGAGAATTATAATGAATATAGCGGTTTTGGGTTCCGGTGGAAGAGAACATGCAATTGCTTGGAAATTAGCCGAAAGCAAATCGGCAAACAAAATTTACGTAATTCCGGGAAACGGCGGAACAAAGCATAATGTAAACATAAATCCAACCGATTTTGACAAAATAAAAGACTTCTGCATCCGAAATAATATCGACCTGATATTTGTAGGTCCGGAGCAACCGCTTGCAGAAGGTATTACAGATTATTTTAGCGATACCGAAATTTTGGTTTTCGGTCCCGACAAAAACGCCGCACGACTGGAAAGCTCAAAAATTTTTGCAAAAGAATTTATGAAAAAATACAATGTTGCCACTGCGGAATTTGAATTATCCCCCGAAAAAATTAATGGTTTGATAGAAAAAACAAACGGTAAATGCGTGATAAAATATAGCGGACTTGCAGGCGGCAAAGGGGTTTTTGTTTGCTCAAACAAAGAAGAGGCATATTCGGCAATAGATGAGATAAAAGAAAAATACGGCAAGAATGCCGAATACTACGCCGAGGAACTTCTTATTGGACAAGAACTTTCCATATTGGGTATTACCGACGGTAGCACTATAAAACTTTTTATGCCCTCACAAGATCACAAACAACTATTAAACGGCGACAAAGGTCCCAATACGGGAGGAATGGGAGCATATACACCGGTGGAATTTTGCGATATAGATTTGCTTAAAGAAATTACCAAAAAGGTGATTATGCCCACCTTAAACGGAATAAAAAAAGAAAATTTCAATTACAAAGGGGTTATTTATTTCGGTTTGATGATTACAAAAGACGGTCCGAAAGTTTTGGAATATAATGTCCGATTCGGAGATCCCGAAACACAGGTAATTTTACCCTCATTCAAAGGCGATCTTTTAAAACTCGTTTTATCCGCTTTAAACGGCACTTTGAAGGATTTTCAAATGGACTTTATAACCGATTATTTTGTTAATGTGGTTCTTGCTTCGGGAGGTTATCCCAAATCTTATGAAAAAGGCTATCAAATTAGCGGCTTGGATACTTTGGACAAAGACACTTTGGTTTTTCATGCGGGAACCAAAATAGATGATGAGGGTAAAACGATTACAAACGGCGGAAGAGTTTTAAGCATTGTAGCAAAAGATAAAACCCTATCAAAAGCTATAGAAAAGGTCTATAAAGAAGTGAAAAAAATAAATTTTAAAAATATCTATTACCGAACCGATATAGGAAAAAGACAAAAATGAAAAATATCGTTATTTTGTTTTCCGGACGCGGCTCGAATATGGAAGCAATAATAAAAAATAGCCGTAACGGTATTTTAAAAGGACTTTGCAAAATATCCGCCCTGTTTACCGATAATCCTAATGCGCTCGGAATTGAAACAGCAAAAAAATATCAAATTCCCATTGCCATAATTGACTATAAAAAAGATAAAAAATCATACAATTACAAGCTAAAAGATTTTTTGATAAAATTACAACCCGATTACGTGATTTTAGCCGGATATATGAAAATCATACCCCCTGAAATTATTAAACTTTTCCCGAAAAGAATAATAAATATTCATCCCGCAGATACGGCTTTGCATAGGGGATTACACGGTTATAAGTGGGCATTTGAAAACAATTTGAAAAAAACCAAGATAACGGTTCATTTCGTTGACGAGGGATTGGATACCGGAGAAGTGATAGCCAAAGCCGAAGTGGATTTGCAAGGGGCTTCTTCATTAAAAGAAGTGGAAAAACGCGGTTTGGCGGTAGAACACAAATTTTATAGCGAATGCTTAAAAAAAATATTCACTGAAAAATCGAGGGATTAAAACTATGAAAAAAATTGCCATTATCGACTTTGGCGGACAATATACCCATCTTATCGCCAGAAGAATAAGAGAACTTGGTGTTTATTCGGAAATTTATCTACCGGACACCTTTCATCTTAATAATGATATAGGCGGAATTATCTTTTCCGGCGGTCCTCAATCCGTGGATAAAAAAGATGCCTACAAAATTGATTTGGACATAGAAAACTTACCCGTTCCGCTTTTGGGTATTTGCTACGGACATCAATTGATTGCTCACATGCAAAACGGTGAAATCCTTTCGGGAAAAACAAGTGAATACGGTTTTACGGAAATTATCATAGACAACACTTCTCCCCTATTTATCGGATTGGATAACACTCAAATCGTTTGGATGAGTCATACGGATTTTGTTAATAAACTTCCCGATAGTTATAAAATTATCTCTTATTCGTCCAATTTACCTGTGGTTGCCTTTCAACATAAAACAAAGCCAATATTCGGCGTTCAGTTTCACCCTGAGGTAACTCATACGAAATCAGGAAAGAAAATTTTAGATAATTTCATATCGGTTTGCAAGTTACCTCGTGATTGGACTACGAATTATTTCAAAGAAGAAATTATAGAAAAGATAAAAAAAGTCGCTAAAAACAAAAAGCTACTGATACTGCTTTCCGGCGGTGTGGATTCTATGGTTGCTTTTGAATTGTGTATCAAGGCTGTAGGAAACGATAACGTTTTTGCTATTCACGTGGATACCGGTTTTATGCGTAAAAACGAATCGGAAGAAGTTCTTAAACATCTTGAAAATATAGGCTACAAAAATCTGAAACTAATTAATGCAAAAAATCTTTTTTTAAAACATCTGAAAAACGTTATCGAACCGGAGAAAAAAAGAGAGATAGTAGGAAAACTCTTTGTGGAAATTGTTCATAACGAATTAGCGCAATTGAAAAACAAAGATGATTGGCTATTGGTGCAAGGAACAATTTATCCCGATACAATAGAAAGCGGCAACACAAAAAACGCCGCAAAAATAAAAACACATCACAACAGAGTAAAAGAAATAGAGGAAATGATAAAACAAGGCAGAGTAATAGAACCGCTAAAAGAATTATACAAAGACGAAGTAAGAAAACTCGGTTTCGGTTTGAATCTTTCTTCCGATATTATCAATCGTCAGCCATTCCCGGGTCCGGGTTTGGTAATTAGAATCTTATGTTCAAACGGTAAATATCCAAAAAATTATAACGAAGAAGAAAAGAAATTGAATACAATCACAAATAAATTTCACATTTCGGGTAGAATCTTACCTTTAAAAAGTGTTGGTGTTCAAGGTGATTTTAGAACATATTCACATCCTGCTGTTATTTGGTTTGATACTACAAATAAAAGTTGGAATACGCTACGAACGGCATCAATAGAAATTTTGAATACATTAAATACGGTAAATCGTGTGATTTTTTCTATTTATAAACCTAAGAACATAGAGCTAAAAAAACTTTCTTTAAACAACGATACCATAAAAATTCTGCAAGAAATCGATAATTTTATGAGATTAAAAACGAAAGATGATGTGGATATTTGGCAAATGCCGGTGGTGGAACTTCCCTTGTTCAATGCAAAAAAACAATATTTTTTGATAAGACCGGTGGTTTCCGTGGATGCCATGACTGCCGATTTTTATAAAATGCCTTTTGAAAAAATAACAAACTTGGAAAAAGAGCTGAAAAGAAAATTCGATATTGCGGGTTTATTTTATGACATCACCACCAAACCGCCCGGAACAATCGAATGGGAATAATCTAATACTTAATAATTTCCCAAAGATATTTTATTTTGCCTTTGTGATAGATGATTTTTAATTTGCCTACTTTCCCTTGCGAAGAAAGAACCGAATAAAATTTAGTGTCTTTTGTAAGATAACCGCTTGATCTTTTTTTGTAATCAAAACTTAATACGATATCGGGTTTTGCAAACAAAGCCAACTTTTTATCAATCGGTTTTGATAGATTGGAAAGCAAAATGATTTTATCAATCTTTTTTTTGGGATTTCTTAATTCTTTAACTTTATTTTTCACCTTTTTGAAAAAATTATAATCGAAAATCGCATCGTCGGAAATACCGTTTTTCACCAAAATATCGGGAGTATAAACACCGATTATGGCAATTTTTATTGAATCGGATTTGATAACATATTGCTCTTGGATAGGCAATCTTTTGTTCTTGATATTTAATGAAATAATTTTAAAATTCGGTCTGATTTTCGGATTGGAAAATTTAAAATCCACTGGTGCGGCAATATTGCAAATTAATTTGTTCAATGTAAATATCAAGAGGCTGTCGGAATGATTTTGTTTGATAATTTTTCCCGAAAAAAGATTTATATTATTACCTTTTTGTTTAAGAATAAACTTATTTATTTTGTTCGCCGTTTCTTCGATATTGTTTTTATCAAACTTAGGTTCATTAAAAAAATTTATATCAATTTCGTCTATTGCTAAAATCTTTATCGAAATTACAAAAAACAACAGTATGATAATTTTTTTCATCAATTCCTCGTTTTGATATATTTTAAAACAAAGGTTTGCCCGTCATTTCTTTGGGAATTTCTATCTTCATAGCTTTCAAAATAGTAGGTGCTATATCGGCTAAAATACCGTTTTTCAGGTTAATTTTGGTTTCCGATGTTAATTTTACCACAAAGGGAACCGGATTTTTGCTATGAGCGGTGAAAGGATTACCGTTTTCGTCGAGCATTTGGTCTGCATTTCCGTGGTCAGCGGTAATAAAGATATTGTATTTTTTCTTTTGTGCCACCGGTAATATTTCACCCAAACATATATCTATGGTTTCCACTGCTTTTACCGCCGCATCAAATACACCCGTATGCCCTACCATATCACAATTTGCAAAATTTGTAACGATCAAATCATAATCTTTTGTTTTGAGAGCATTCACAAGTTTGTCTTTCACTTCAAAAGCGCTCATTTCCGGCTGCAGATCATAGGTTGCCACCTTGGGAGAAGGTACCAAGATTCTATCTTCACCTTCAAAAGCCTTTTCCACACCACCGTTAAAGAAAAAAGTAACATGCGCATACTTCTCGGTTTCTGCCAATCTCAATTGTTTTAATTTATTATTTTGCATCACTTCGCCGAGTATGTTTTTTAATTCCGGCAATCTAAAAGCCACATCCACATAATCATTAAATTCGATGTCATATTCGTTAAACGTAACAAATTTCAAATTCTTAAAATTTTCATGTTCAAATTCTTTAAACGAGGGAATTTTTATTGCTCTGGTAAGTTGTCTTGCTCTATCGGAGCGAAAATTAAAAAAGATTACCGAATCGTTATCTTGCAGTGTGCAAATCGGTTTGTTTTTTTCCAAAATTACCGTGGGAATGATAAATTCGTCCGTGATATTATTTTTGTATGATTCTTCGATAGCTTCAAAAGGAGAATTTGCCGAATTGCCTTTGCCATATACAATTGCATCATAGGCAAGTTTTATTCTTTCCCAGCGGTTATCTCTGTCCATTGCGTAGTATCTTCCCGAAACGGTAGCTATCTTTCCCACACCAATTTCTTTTATTTTATCGTTAAGAATCTTCATAAATCTTATTCCGTCATCCGGAGCCGTATCTCTGCCATCCATAAAGGCATGGTAATATACTCTGTTAAAATTGTTTCTACGAGCCAATTCCAAAAGCGCAAATAAGTGATTAATATTTGTATGGACATTCCCGTCGGACAACAATCCGAAAATATGCAGATTGGAATTATTCTTTTTGCAATGCTCGATAGCGGAAAGCAAATAAGGATTTTTGAAAAAATCGCCGTTATCGATTTGTTTCATTATAAGCGAATTTAATTGATAAACAATTCTTCCCGCCCCAATATTCAGATGCCCCACTTCGGAATTTCCCATATCGCCTTTTAATAAACCCACGGCTTCTCCCGATGCTATTAGCTCCGAATGTGGATTTTCATTATAAAATTTATCATAATTAGGTTTATTTGCCTTTTTTATCGCATTTCCGTAATCGGATTTATTTATCCCGAAACCATCTAAAATTATTAGCAATGCCTTCTCTTTCATAACTTCTCCAAAAAGTATTTTTATCAATGAAAATATAAGCCTTTTTGTGTAAAGCGGAAAATAAAAATCCATAATAATTCCATAAAAAAAATTCTCTTTTGCAATTTTATTATTTGTATCTCAAGCTTTTTTTTCAAGAAAACGGTTCCTTTTACAAAAAACCGGCTTTAAAAACAATTTGACTTAATTAATTAAAAATTTTTCTGTATATAGGTGTGTTTTACACAAAGGAGTGTTTGCAAATGCTTTAAATTTCCCAAAAAACAATCTCTACAAATTAAATATGGCATTAGCGGTTTTTTTGCCTTTTTTTATAGTACGTTATGGTTTTTCCTTTTTACATTACATACCATCCATAATTTATCAATCATAAAAATTTCATATGATATACTTTATTGGCAAAGTTTTTATTTTGAAAGCAGTTAGGGATAAAACAATTGACATATAATCAACAAAATAAAAATTTAATCTTTATAAAATTTAATAAAGGAGAAATTAGTTATGAAAAAAACAATCGTATTTTTTATTTTGTTAATTTCTATCACAATGCTTTTTGCAAACGGCCTTAGTTTAAATAGTATAGGTCCTCGTTCATTGGGTTTGGGCGGAGCTTTTGTAGGATTGGCAAACGACAATACGGCTATTTATTGGAACCCTGCGGGATTAACAACGCAATCAAATGCCGTTCAGTTATTCGGCTCGGACATTATTCCTTTTGCCACTTATAAATATGATGCCGCTCAAGTTGATGCGAAATCGGTTACCAATCATTATGCCAGCCCGAATCTTTTTGTAAACTACAATAAAGATAAATTTTCCTTAGGATTCGGTGCATATGTTCCCGCTGGTTTAGGTGTGGAATGGGACGGAAAAGATTTGGTAGCTTTTGACGGACCTCCTCAAATTCCCGTGAACGATTCTACAACCGTACCTAATAATTTTGCGGGCAAAGTTTTTGAATGGGAAAGTAAACTCGGAGTTTTTAATTTTGGGCCCGCTTTTGCATATAAAATTAATGAAAAATTTTCTGTGGGAATTGCCGGAAATATCTATTACGGCACAATGCTTATGAAAAAACCCGACGATATGCTTATTAATGCAAATCTTACCCCCGGAACAGATACAATGATGGATACACAAACCGAAATGGATATAAAAGGCATAGGATACGGAGCCACTATCGGTTTGAAATGGCAATGTCTTCTTTATGACAAAATCAATATGGGTATTACATATAGAACACCAATTACGGTAAAATTCGAAGGCACGATGGATATACAAATGCAAGGAATGGGCAAAAAAGATATGAGCATGGATATCACATGGCCTATGTGGCTTGCCTACGGTTTATCTTTTGCTCCCGATTCAAATACAAAGATTAATTTTGATGTTCAATACACTAATTGGAAAGCTTTGGACAAACTTGTAGTAAAAATAGAAGATATGCCTCAGGCAAACGGAACAATGGGAACTACCGAAGAGGATATGGAAATGGAATGGGAAGATGCCGTTCAAATCAGATTGGGATTGGAAAGAAGAATAAACGACCTTTTAACTTTGAGAATCGGTTATTACAATGACCCGGCTCCCGCTCCGGACAAAACCGTTAATATTATATTCCCCTCTTCATCCAATAATGTAGGAACAATCGGTTTCGGATTAAACTTTGACAAAATAAAAGTTAATTACGGAATGGAATATCTTTTCGGTGCCGAAAGGGATATTGACGATTCGGGAATGAATATGCCCGGCGTTCATCAGATGGATGTTTTTGCTTATAGTTTAGGAGTTT
>CAZUGB010000144.1:0-21836 GCA_964619925.1 uncultured Candidatus Cloacimonadota bacterium | reverse complement strand
TTTTATGGCTTTTGCTGAATTTGTTCTGTAACCGACAGCTAAAATAATATCCAAACTATATAGCTTTACAGGTTTATCTGAATTTGCAAAGTGCATTTTTTGCACATTGCTTTTTTCATCTACTTCTTTATCTTTCAATATGTTGTTTATATGTCTGGTTATAACACTTCTATCTTTATCAAATAATTTTGAAATTTCATCTTGTCTTAACCAAATAGTTTCATTGTTAATTGATACCTTTATTTCAATTTCGCCGGTTTGATAAATAATTATATTTTTATTGCGTTGATTCATAATCTAATCTTTCTCTTACAAGGTATTAGATTTATTGATACTATGTTCTCTCTTTTTTTCAATTAAATTTAAAATGTCGTTAGCTAAAACAGTAACATCACGACCTTTAATGCCTTTACCTAAAATTACCATCAAAAGTCCCCTGCTATTTAAGGTTTCAACACCTTTTTTGGCAAGTTTTTCTCTTGGTTTATCATTTTTTGGCATTTCAGATATTTTTTTCATTTTTCTTTCTATATCTGTAAATTTTAGCGTTGGAAAAACATATAACCTTTTGCAATTTGAAATTAAGCATTGGCTCATATAAAATGTTTGTCCGTAAACTTTTTATTTGATTTTTTTGTAACAAATTTGTCATTCTGTTTTTTCTATTTTTCGCAAGTATTCAAGAGATAACTAAAAACAAACACAAAAATTCTTCTTATTTCTTCCATTTCACTTCTCATTTATAATTCTTTAAAATTTTTTTACAGGAAATTATTTTTTCCATAAAATCAGTCAAGCAAAAATTAAATCGTCCGATAGTTCAATAAAAAGATAGTATATCTTAACAGAAATAATAAAACAGTATAAAAACAGCACATTTTTGTAATATCGGGTTTATCAACAAAATTCTTGCAATTTTAACCACATAAAATAATCAAGTCCCAAAATAATAATTCGGAGGATAAAATATTTAGTTATAAGCAGGAAGCAAAATCAAAAAGAGCCAGAGCAGGTACGATTTACACACCGCATGGCGAAATTAAAACACCCATATTTATGCCGGTCGGCACAAGAGGAACCGTAAAAACTCTCACACCGAAAAACTTAAAAGAAATTAACGCTCAAATTATTTTGGGAAACACATATCATCTGTATCTTAGACCCGGACATAAGCTAATTGAAAAAGCGGGCGGCATACATAATTTTATAGGTTGGGACAGACCGGTATTAACCGACAGCGGCGGATTTCAGGTGATGAGTTTGAAAGGATTAAGAAAAATCACAAAAGAGGGTGTAATGTTTCAATCTCATATCGACGGAAGTTATCATATGTTTACACCGGAAAAAGTTATGGAAATTCAAAATTCGATAGGTGCCGATATAATTATGTCTTTTGATGAGTGTCCCCCTTATCCCGCTACAAAAAAATATGTTTACGATTCATTGAAAATGACTTTGGAATGGGCGAAAAGAGGCAAGGAAGCACACAAAAAACCGGATAAACAGGCTTTGTTCGGAATTGTTCAGGGAGGAATATATAAAGAATTAAGGGAACAGAGTGCAAAGGAATTGATGGAGATAGGTTTTGACGGGTATTCCATCGGTGGATTGGCAGTGGGGGAAGACAAAAAGGATATGTATGAAATAACACAATTTCTTGATGATATTTTACCGCAGGATAAACCGAGATACCTAATGGGCGTGGGAACTCCGGAAGATATTTTGATAAATATCGGTAACGGTGTGGATATGTTCGATTGCGTGATGCCTACCAGAAATGCAAGAAAAGGAACGGTATTTACACATAACGGTAAACTAATTATAAAAGCGGCAAGATACAAAGAAGATTTTTCACCGCTTGATAGCGAATGCGATTGCTATACGTGTAGAAATTTTTCAAGAGCATACATAAGACATCTTTTTAGCGTAAATGAGTTTTTGGCAATGCATTTGGCCACAATACACAGTTTGCATTTCTATTTGGAATTGGTTACAAAAGCCAGAGAAGCGATATTTGAAGGCAGATACGAAGAATATAAAAATAGAATGCTACAAAAAATGAGTGGAAATAATGAAGAATAGCCTGTTTCTTATTTTGGTTATTATGTTTGTTTTTATAAAACCCCATGCTTTCGAATATAAATATAACCCTTTGAAAGCGGCGGCTCTTTCGGCGGTTATTCCGGGTGGCGGTCAATTTTATAATGATAAAAAAATTAAAGCCGCTATCGTGTCGGTGGTGGAAATAGGCTTGATATATAAATTGTATTATGACAATTCTCAAAAAAATTATTATTACGAAAAATTTAAGGAATCAAATTCTCAAATAGAATATCAAAGGTTTTCAAATTATTACTACAAAAAGCAATCCGATATATTTTGGTTGGGATTTTATGTGCTATTGTCTTCTACGGACGCTTTTGTGGATGCTCACTTGTATAATTTCGAGTCCCAAAAGAAAAAAATTCATATATTATTTAAAAAAAATAAGTTGGAGGTGAGGTATGAATTTTAAAAAAATATTTGTGGTGGCTGTTGTAATCTTTATAATATTCGGATGTAGCAAAAAAAATGCTATCAAAAAAGAGGAGATTAAGAATAACATCAATAAAACCGCTGAAAAAATCGTCGAATCAAAAGAGAAAATTATAAAAAGCGTTAAAGATATTAACAAAAAAGCGGAGAAATTGATAGAAAATAAAACCGATATTTTAAAGAAAGGTAAAGAAAAGGCAAAAGAAAATAAATCCCGTTTGTGGGAAATATACAATGAAACCAGAAAAAACATCAAAGAGGCAAAATTACAAGAAAGATATACCGATTTGATAAAATTATTAAAAAAACAGTCGGAAATTGCCGAAAAACTCGGAAGAAAAGATATTGAGGCTTGGCAACTTAATAACATCGGATATTACTCAATCGAAGAGTTTAAGAAAAAAATCAATTACGATGAGACAATGGCAAAAATTTATTCAGTAAAAGATAAAAAGAAAAGAAAAAAGATTTATGATGAAATGATAAAAAAAATGAAGAAAAATTACAAATTGCTTGAAAAATCTTATCCGTATCTAAAAAAAGCAAAAATAATCAGTGAAGAAAACGATGATAAAAAACAAAAAAAAGTAATTGCAAATAACATAGCTTTTATTAATGATATAAAAAAGATGATAGAAAAGGCGGAAAAACAGTGAAAAAAAATTATATTATAGCAATCGACGGTCCGGCGGCTTCCGGAAAGAGTACCACTGCAAAACTTTTGGCAAAAAAATTAAAATATGTTTATATCGATACGGGAGCAATGTATAGAGCATGTGCTTTGGATGCGTTAAAAAATAACGTTTCTTTAAAAGACCATGAAAATTTGAAGAAATTGATAGATAAAATAAATATTGAAATTGTTTATTCCGAAAACGGAAACAAGATACTTTTGAACGGAGAGGATGTAACCCAAAGAATTAGAGAAGCGGATATATCCAAACTTTCTTCGGAGATAGCGGTAATCGGTTTTGTTCGTGATAAGATGGTTCAATTGCAAAGGGAAATGGGAAAAAAAGGCGGCATCATAATGGACGGAAGAGATATAGGAACGGTGGTATTTCCCAATGCTGATTTTAAATTTTTTATGATAGCCGATGTGGAACACAGAGCCGAAAGAAGATTAAAGGAACTTTTGGAAAAAGGGAAAAAAGCGGATTTTGAAACTGTGAAGAATGAATTGATTTGGCGGGATAAAAACGATAGCTCAAGAAAACATTCGCCACTTAAAAAAGCGGATGATGCCATAGAAATTGACACATCTAATATGACAATTGAAGAACAGGTGGAAAAAATTTATAAAATAATCAAGGAGGGTAAAAATTGAGAACACCCTATAAGCTGATTATAAATCTCGTGAAAATAATAATGAATGTCTTTTGGGGATTGAAAATAGTCCACAAAGAGCGTTTGAATGATATTTCAAATTGTATCATTGCCGCAAATCATATCTCTTTGAACGACCCGCCCTTTATTGCATCCATTATGCCGATAGAAATATCTTTTTTGGCCAAGTCGGAGCTATTTAAAAACAAAATATTCGGTTCGTTGATTTCATACCTGAATGCCATTCCCATAAGAAGAGGTGCCATAGATAGAGAAGCGTTACAAAAAGTGGAAAAATCCTTACAAGACGGAAAAACCATTTTAATATTTCCCGAAGGCACAAGAAAATCCACAAAAGCCAAACCCGGTATAGGAAAAATAGCGTTGGAAACCAAAACCGATATAGTTCCGATTTATATTGAAAACTCAAATAATTTTTTCGGATGTTTAATTAGAAAAAAAAGATTGTGTATTGTAATCGGAGAGAGAATTAAAACGGACGAATATCCGATAAAAGAAAACATCAAAGATAGTTACAGAGAGTATTCCGATTTTATTTTAAAAAGAATTTACGAGTTAAAAAATGAATGTAACGGTTAGATTGGCAAAAAATTCCGGATTTTGTTTCGGAGTAAAAAGAGCAATAAATTTGGCAATGGACGCATCGAAAAATCATGATAAGATCGTTACGCTCGGCTCGATAATTCATAATCCGCAAATGGTGAACAAATTAAAAAAAGCCGGTATCTCATCGGTTAATGACATAAAGGAGATAAAAGATCAAGCCACGATAATTCGTTCGCACGGCATACCGAAAGAAACCTATGAATATCTTTCGAAATTGGGAATTGATATAATAGATGCAACCTGTCCGTATGTATCCAAAACCCAAAAATATGCCATGGAATTAAGTGAAGCCGGCTATCCCATTGTGATTATGGGAGATGATCAACATCCCGAAGTGATTGCCTTAAAATCATATATAAAAACAACCGCGATAGTGATAAAAAATGCCGACGAATTGAAGTATGAGAAATTTAAAAAGGTGGCGTTGTTATCTCAAACAACAAAAAACATTGAAGATTTTAAGAAAATAATGCTAAAATTATTGGAAATGAGCGAAGAGATAAGAGTAATAAATACAATATGTAATGCAACGGATGTAAGACAAAAATCCACTTTTGAGCTGGCAAAAGAAAGCGATATAATGATTGTGGTAGGCGGAAAAAACAGCTCGAATACAAAAATGCTTGCCAAGATAAGCGGTAAAATTATTGAGACATTTCATATAGAGGAAGCTTCGGAATTGAAAAAAGAATGGTTTACAAACAAACGTCGAATAGGCATTACGGCGGGAGCTTCCACACCGGATTGGATTATCGTAGAAGTTTATAATAAAATAATAGAATTCGTCGGGGATGAATCAATGTTAGTGGAAAAGGTTGAAGATATTCCCGTATAATTAAGGAGGAATGATGGTTAACGATCAAAATCAAACTCAAAGTGAGGAAAAAACTGTCGAAATCAAAAATGAAGAAGTAATTGAAAAAAAAGGAGACAGTGTAGAGACCAAGGTAGAAAGTAATTCGGATTCAAACGAAAATTTTGAAGAAATGCTGAATGAATCGTTTGAAAAGTTTCAACAAGGCGAGATAATCGACGGTACGGTAGTGCGTATTGAAGAAAAAGATGTATTTGTGGATATAGGTAGAAAGAGCGAAGTACCTATTCCGATAAAAGAATTTAATGAAGATAATATGCCTGAAAAAGGCGATATAATTAAATTATATATCGAATCCGCATCTGACATCGGACATCCTAGATTATCCAAAAGAAAAGCCGATTTTATCGTGAATTTGCCGAAATTAAAAGAGATAATGGAAAAAGGCGAATCAATAAAAGGTAAGTTCAAAAGAAGAATCAAAGGCGGAATGATAGTGGAAATTATGGATTTGGAAGCCTTTTTGCCCGGTTCTCAAATTTCATTGAAACCTATTCCCAATTTAGATCAATTTATCGGAAAAGAAAAAGAGTTCAAAATTTTAAGCATAGATGAACAAAAACGAAGCGTAGTGGTATCCAGAAAAGAGCTTCTAAAAGAAGAAGAAGAAAGAAAAATAAAAGAACTTAAAGAAAAATTAAAAACCGGTGCCGAATTACTCGGAGAGGTTAGAAATATCACCGATTACGGTGCCTTTATCGATCTTGGCGGAATAGACGGTCTTTTGCATATTACCGATATGTCTTGGGGACACATCAAACATCCTTCGGACATCTTAAATATCGGAGACAAAATAAAGGTTAAGGTTTTACAATACGATCCGGAAGAAAACAAAGTTTCTTTGGGAATGAAACAATTGGTGCCGCATCCTTGGGAAAGAGTGGAACAAAAATATCCCGAAGGAAGTATCGTTACGGGTAGAGTGGTAAATTTAACCAAATACGGAGCTTTTGTAGAATTGGAACCCGGAGTGGAAGGTTTGGTTCATGTTTCCGAACTTTCTTGGACTAAAAAAATTAAAAATCCCAAACAGGTTTTGAAAGTGGGTGAAAACATCAAAGCTATCGTTTTGAACGTTTCAAGAGAAGACAGAAGAATTTCTTTGGGTATCAAACAAATGGAACCAAATCCTTGGCTTACACTTGAAGAACGCTACCCCGAAGGTTCTGTGATTAAAGTTAAAGTGAAAAATGTATTGCCTTTTGGTATTTTCTGCGAAATAGAAGATGATATTGAAGGAATGATTCATATATCCGATATTTCTTGGACAAAAAGAATATACAATCCGAGAAAATTATTTAAAAAAGGTGATGAAATTGAAGTAAAAATTCTTCATATCGACAAAGCTTTACACAGAATTGCACTTGGTATCAAACAATTAAAACCGGATCCTTGGGAAGGTTTGGACGAAAAACTTCCTATCAATAGAGAATTAACCGCAAAAATCGTAAAAATTATTCCCAAAGGCGTATTGGTGGATGTTCCTGTGGACGATGATTTTGTGGAAGGATTTGTTCCCTTGTCTCATCTAGCCGTACCGGGTTTAACACAAGCCAAAGATGCTTTTGAAGTTGGTGAAGAACTTCCGCTGAAAATAATAGAATTGGATCTTGAAAATCGTAGATTGATTCTAAGCGTAAAAGCTTATTTCTTTGCAAAAGGAAAAGAAAAAATGGATGAATACCTAAAAGTTCATCTGGAAAGATTGAATAAATCGAAAGAATCAAAAGATAAAGAAGAAAAAACTGCGGAAGAAGTAAAAGAAACGCCTACGGAAGAACCGAAAGAAGAAAAAACGGAAGAAGCGGTTGTAGAAGATACAAACGAAGCCAAATCCGAAGTAAAAGAAGAAACAAAAGAAGATGAACCTGCAACCGAAGAAACTCACGAAGAAACCGATAATCTTGTAACCGAATAAGAAATAATTGAAGAATACATTGGGGGAACGGTCTTAGCGCCGTTCCTTTTTTTTATGAAAAACAAAATCTATTTGATAGGATTTATGGGTGCCGGCAAAACGACCGCCGGTAAATATTTGGCGAAAAGTTTTAATATCCCGTTTTATGATTTGGATGTTATTATCGAGCGGCATCTCAATTTGACAATTCCCGAAATTTTTTCGCAAAAAGGAGAAGACTATTTTAGAAAAATAGAAAGCAAATTACTTCATGAACATAATTTTAGCGGTATTATGGCTTGTGGCGGCGGGGTGATAGAAATTTTTGGAAACAGAGAATTTTTGAAAGACAAAACCGTTATTTGGCTTGATACCGATTGGAATATCATCATAAAAAGAATAAAAGACACGTCCAGACCATTGGCGAATAAATTGAGTGAAAAGGAGCTTTACGCACTCTATCGCAAGAGAAGAAAATTTTATGCGGAAGTAGCGAAATTTGTGATTAAAGATAACGATTTTAACGAGTTAAAAAAAATAATAATCTCATTGTAACTTTTTTTATTATAGACGATTATATATATCTAAAAGCGGATAAAGAAATAAAAATATATAAAAATTCAAAAAAAAATTTTTGTTTGACAGGATTTTGCTTATAATATTTTTAGCACTCACTAAAACTAAATGCTAAAAAAAGAAAAAAATAAAGACAGGAGGAATACAATGGCAAAAAAAATTACATTTGGTCATGATTCCAGAACAGCACTCAAAAACGGTGTTGACAAATTAGCAAATACCGTAAAGGTAACACTTGGACCGAGAGGAAGAAATGTGGTATTGGAAAAATCTTTCGGTTCACCCACAATTACAAATGACGGCGTAACAATAGCCAAAGAAATCGAATTGGAAGATCCTAATGAAAACGTTGGTGCGCAATTAATAAAAGAAGTAGCCGAAAAAACACATGATGTAGCCGGAGACGGAACAACTACCGCTACCGTATTGGCACAAGCTTTGATAGAAGAAGGAATCAAACACGTTACAGCCGGTGTTAATCCCATGTATTTAAAAAGAGGAATAGACAAAGCGGCTGAAGCTGTGGTAGCCAAATTAAAAGAATTTGCAAAAGAAATCAAAACAAGTGAAGAAATAGCTCAAATCGCTACAATTTCCGCAAACAATGACGAAGCAATAGGTAAAATCATATCCGAAGCAATGCAAGCCGTAGGAAACGAAGGTATTATCAATGTGGAAGATTCCAAAACAATGGAAACATTTTTGGAAAAAGTGGAAGGAATGCAATTTGATAGAGGATATTTATCACCCTATTTTGTAACCAATGCCGATAAAATGATTGTGGAAATGGAAGAACCTTACATTTTGATATATGATAAAAAGATTTCGGTAATGAAAGATCTTCTTCCTATTCTTCAAGAAGTTGCACAAGCCGGCAAACCTTTCTTGATAATAGCCGAAGATGTTGAGGGCGAAGCTCTTGCAACTTTGGTAGTAAATAAATTGCGTGGTGTTCTTAATGTAGCCGCCGTAAAAGCACCAGGATTTGGTGACAGAAGAAAAGCCATGCTTGAAGATATTGCCATTCTTACAGGCGGAACACTTGTTTCCGAAGATATGGGAAGAAAATTGGATACCGTAAAGATAGAAGATCTCGGCAGAGCAAAAAAAGTTATTCTTGAAAAAGAAAATACAATAATCAGAGAAGGATATGGCAAAAAAGAAGATATTGAAGCAAGAATCAAGCAAATAAAAGCTCAAATCGAAGAAACCACTTCCGATTATGACAAAGAAAAACTTCAAGAAAGATTAGCAAAATTAAGCGGTGGAGTTGCAGTTATCAGAATAGGTGCCGCAACCGAAACCGAAATGAAAGAAAAGAAAGCAAGAGTTGACGATGCGCTTCATGCTACAAGAGCCGCAGTGGAAGAAGGTATTATAGCAGGAGGCGGAACCAGTCTTATCTATGCCGCATCGGCTATTGACGAATTAAAATTTAACACACACGAGGAAGAAGTAGGTGCAAAAATGGTGAAAGATGCACTTACGAAACCTGCTTACCAAATAGCTTTTAATGCCGGTGAAGAAGGCGCCATTGTAATAGAAAAAATCAAAAATTCAAAAGACATTCATTTCGGATACAATGCCGCAAAAGGTGAATTTGAAGATTTGTTCAAATCAGGTGTGATTGATCCCGTGAAAGTTGTTCGAAGTGCTGTTCAAAATGCATGCAGTATTTCGGGATTATTCTTAACCACCGAAGCGGTAGTTACCGAAATAAAAAAAGATGAACCTGCACCCGCTGGAATGCCCGGAGGAATGGGCGGCGGAATGCCGGGAATGTATTAATCCGTTAAATGAATATTTAATAAATTCAGGCTGTCTTAATGACAGCCTTTTTTTTATTTATGACAATTTTATTTTTCCGATTTATGCTATTTTGAGCCCTATAAATTGGCTTAATTTGATAACAATTCGTATTTAAAATGAAAAATTGAACTTTATGAAAACATTCGTTGACACTTATTTCGAATTTTTAAATTTGGCAAAAAAATTTTTGGAGGATCAATGGCAAAAAAAGTTACGATTTTCGGAGCGGGGTTAGTAGTAAAACCAATGGTTGATTATCTTGCAAAACACGGATTTGACGTTACCGTGGCAAGCAGAACCTTATCAAAAGCGGAAAAATTAGCCGCGCCGCATAGCAATGTAACGGCAAAACAATTCAATTCCAGTGATGAAAAAGCAATGGACGATTTTGTGTCCAATAGCGATCTTGTGGTAAGTTTATTACCTGCAACCATGCACGTAAAAGTTGCAAAAAGTTGTATTAAAAACAAAACCGATATGGTTACCGCATCATATATCAGTCCCGAAATGAGAGAACTGGATCAGCAAGCGAAAGATGCCGGAATAATCATCTTAAATGAAATCGGAGTTGATCCCGGCATAGATCATATGAGTGCAATGAGAGTATTCCACAAAGTGGAAGAAGAGGGCGGAAAAATAGTAAGCTTTATGTCGTATTGCGGCGGTTTGCCTGCACCCGAAGCAAATACCAATCCTTTGGGATATAAATTTTCTTGGGCGCCGAAAGGTGTGTTGAAAGCGGCCGGAAACAGTGCAAAATATCTCAAAGACGGAAAGATAGTGGAAGTGGACGGAAAAGATTTATTAAGTCATTACTGGTTTGTGGATGTGGAAGGTTATGCCACATTGGAAGCCTATCCGAATAGAAATTCGCTCGGATACATCGATCTTTATAATTTGAAAGATGTAAAAACGATGTATAGAGGAACATTAAGAAATATTAGCCATTGTGATACTTGGTATGCATTATCAAAATTGGGATTTTTCCAAGAAGGTGAACAATTCGATAACCTTACCGGAACGGTAAGAGACTTTATCGCAGAAAAAATATTAAAACAAGATAAATCAATAGATTTGAAGAAATATCTTGCAGAATATTTGGATATTTCCGTAAACAATGTAATAATCAAAAAATTCGATTGGTTGGGATTTTTTGATAACACACCCATTCCCATAACAAAAGGCGGGGCAATAGATGTTCTTACCGCATTAATGCTTGAAAAAATGTCTTATAAAGAAGGAGAAAGAGATTTATTGGTATTGCATCATGAATTTATTGCCGAATATCCCGATAGAAAACAACATATCACATCAACAATGATAGATTACGGAATTCCTAATGGTGATACTTCAATGGCAAGAACGGTTTCTTTACCTGCGGCTATCGGAGTGAGAATGATTTTGGAAGGCACTATCAAAGCAAAAGGCGTTCAAATGCCTATTACACCGGATATTTATAATCCCGTATTGGATGAATTGGATAATCTCGGCATTAAAGTTGTGGAAAAATTTCATTAATTCGGAATAGATGTAATTCTTTTAGGGCGGAGAAATCCGTCCTTTTTGTTAATATCAAAAATTTATCAAGGAGCTACTATGAAAACTTTAGGAATAAGAAAAGAAACAAAAAACAAATGGGAAAGAAGAGTTCCGTTAAATCCCCAAGCAGTAAAAAAATTGGTTGATGACGGATATAAAGTGGTTGTTCAACCTTCGGAAATCAGAATTTATAAAGATGAAGAATACAAAAACGTAGGAGCGGTTTTATCGGATGATTTATCGAATACCGATTTGATTTTGGGTGTAAAGGAAGTTCATGTTCCCGATATTATACCGGGCATTCCGCATCTTTTCTTTTCTCATACCATAAAAGGACAATCCTACAATATGGATATGCTAAAAAAATTTTTGGATACCAAAACCACACTATTGGATTATGAAAGGATAATAGATGACAACGGTAGAAGATTGGTATTTTTCGGTAAATTTGCAGGAAATGCCGGAGCAGTGGATACTCTTTACGGTTTGGGACAACGTTTGAAACAGCAATACAATTTGGAAACGCCTTTTTTGGATATTAAACAGGCTTATAACTACTCATCTTTGGCGGAAGCATTGGAACATATAAAAGAAGTTGGTAAAAGAATAGAAAAAGAAGGTTTACCCAAAGAAATAGCTCCGCTTACTATTTTTATATTGGGTTACGGACACGTTTCCAAAGGTGTTCAGGAAGTTTTGAATGCATTACCGGTGGAATATGTGGATCCCGACGATTTGGAAAAATTGCAATCCGATTATAAAAACAATAAAATTTATGTTTCCGTATTTATGGAAAAACATCTTGTGGAACGAAAAGACGGTGCGCCGTTTGAATTATTGGATTATTTTAAACATTGTGATAAATACAAATCGAAATTTGATAAATATCTTCCTTATTGTAGCGTTTATATGAATGCCATTTATTGGGAACCCAAATGTCCCGTATTTTTACCGAGAGAAAGTTTAAAGAAAATTCAAGGACCAAACCAAAAACTTATTATAATCGGTGATATTACCTGCGATATCGACGGTTCGGTGCAAGCCACAAAAAAAGCCACGGATATTGATAATCCGATATTTATTTATAATGCCGTAACGGACGAGATAACAGACGGTTTTGTGGGCGAAGGTTTTGCCGATTGTGCAGTGGATAATTTGCCGTGTGAATTTTCAAAAGAAGCTTCGGATAATTTTTCGAATGCATTGATGCCATTTATGGAAGATATGCTTAATGCGGATTTTTCCAAAGAAATTCCAGAAAGCGGTTTGCCGAAAGCAATTCAAAGATCTTGTATTGCCCACAAAGGTAAATTGCAAGACGATTATAAATATCTTTGTAAATACGTGTGTGAATATTGTAGGTGAGAAATCGTAGTTAAAATATGAAGGACGCTAAAAATAGCGTCCTTTTTTTTATCTTTTTTTATTAAACAAGCCTAAAATCAAACCGAGAACGACAGACCACAAAGCCGCCAAACCGATTTGATATTCTTTCGGTAAAGAAAAAGTAACGGTATGAGCGGGTATCCAAAACCACAAAAGCGATAGCATTGCTTTGTCCAATCCGCTCCAATTTTTATCCGTCAAAAATAAATTATCCAAAATCCTATGAAAAATAACCAAAAACAAACCGAATTGCGCATTTGTAACAAAAGATAGTCCGAATGCTCTTACAAATTTGTTATTTTCAAAAGCAACCGGCAATAAATTATGATCTACAAGTGCGTTCAAAAAGCCTTTCATTCCCGTAAAAGCATATTTGATACACACCGCCAAAATAGCCCAAACGATGATTTTCCAAATTAACACTGCAAATCCAAACGGCATAAAAATTCTTTTTTTTACTATCCACTTGGAAATCATCTCACCTAACGTTCCCAATATGGCAAATTGAATTACCGCCGATAATATGGGATTATTCACAACAAAATTTACATACCATTCCATTATAATATCCTGTTAATTTGTTAAAAGCCTCTCGGTTTCTTTGGCTATCATAAGCTCTTCGTTTGTAGGTATTTTAAGAATGCGCACTTTTGAGTTTTTTCCCGTGATGTCCAAAATTCCACCGATAAATTGATTATTTTCTTTTTTATCCAATACAATTCCGAGATTTTCCATATTTTCCAGCACCATTTGACGTAAGATAGGCATATTTTCACCCACACCGCCGGTAAAAATTATTACATCCGCTCCGTTCATTGCCGCCATATAAGCACCGATATATTTCTTTATTCTGTAAGCATAAACTTCCAAACCTCTTGTAGCATCGGGATTGGAATTTTCAAGATATTCGGTTTCTATCGTTCGCATATCGTTTGTCATTTCGGAAAGCCCCAGAATACCGCTTTTTTTGTTTAGAATATTATTTACTTCGTCCACGGAATAACCGAGCTGTTTTATAAGATGTATGGGAATGGCAGGATCAATATCACCGCTTCTTGTTCCCATAACCAAACCTTCAAGAGGCGTAAATCCCATTGAAGTATCCACGGATTTGCCGTTTTCTATTGCCGTAATGGAAGCGCCGTTACCAATATGACAGGTGATTATTTTCAAGTTAGTTATCTCTTTATTAAGATATTCCGCCGCTTTGAGTGCCACATACTTATGCGATGTTCCGTGAAAGCCGTAGCGTCTGATTTTGTATTTTTTATAAAATTCATACGGGATAGCGTAAAGATAAGCTTTTTGAGGCATTGTTTGATGAAAAGCCGTGTCAAAAAGTCCGCATTGAGGAACATCCGGCAAAACTTCTTTCATTGCTTCGATACCTTTTATATTGGCGGGATTATGAAGCGGGGCAAGAGCAATACATTCTTTCATCACGGAAACCACATGGTCATCGATTATCACCGCACCGGAATAATGTTCTCCGGCATGTACAAGCCTGTGTCCCACAGCATCGATTTCTTTAATATCTTTTATCACACCGATTTCTTTGTCTGTAAGATGATCAATTATCATAGCTATTGCGGTTTCGTGGTCGGGAATATCCGTTTCCGCTTTCTTCTTTTGATAAGTTTTTGTTTTGTAGGTAAACAAAGAAGTTTCTTCACCGATTTTTTCGGCAATACCCGAAGCCAATAAATCTTCCGTATCGGGATTGATAAATTGGTATTTAACGGACGAACTTCCGCAATTAATAACCAGCACTCTCATATTAGTTACCTCGTTTATTTTTTATTTTTTAAAATCGAAGTCCTTAAAAATTTTTTTTATCTCTTGTATGGCATGTTCCACGGAATCGGAAGCATGAACGGCATTTCTTGTAACATCGTCGGCAAAAAGCTGCGTATGGTACCCTCTTCGGCTTCGTTAGGATCGGTAGCTCCAACCACTTTTCTTAGATAGGAAACACCCTGTTCTCTTTTTAAAACACAAGCTACCGTTCTGCCGGACGACATAAAGTTTACCAAACGCTCAAAAAAGGATTTGCCTTTGTGTTCTTCATAAAAATATTCCGCAAAAGCTCTATCCATATAAAGCATTTTCATATCTACGATAACAAATCCTTCTTTTTCAACCATAGCCAAGATTTCACCAATTTTGTTTTTTTCGGTAGCGTTTGGTTTTATCATAAATAAAGTGTATCGTTCCATTATTAAACCTCCAAATAGTCAAGAGCCGCTACTTTGATGGATATATCTCTACCCAAAGTTTCACTCATTTCGAGTTTATGCTTCAAGATTTTTATCCATAGCTCGTAGATGCCTTTTTCGGGAACTTTTTTCCCTACATAGTGTTTTATCATATTTTTATAGAAATCATCACGATCTCTATCAACTCTAACGATAACGAATTTGTAATCTTCGTTTGTAATTTCATAATTTTTATAACGCACATCGATAACCGCAAAGCCTTGTTTTAATAAACCTTCAAAATTTATTTGAAGATCAAAAGCGTTTTCTTTCATACATTTTCTCCCATTCTATGTTATTTCGTTTAAAGTTTTTATTAATTCTTCTCTGATATTTTTTACATCATCAAAAATGATTGAAGCCACAAAATTGACCAGTGGAATATAAAGATTGAATTTTGATAATTTTCTTATGGTTTTTGCCATAGATACGCCTTCCACTTCCATACCCACTTTTTTCAAGGCTTCTTCGGTTGAATAACCTTGCGCAAGAAGTTTCCCGAATTTTCTATTTCTGCTATTCGGTGAAATGGAAGTAGTTATCAAATCTCCGATACCGGCTATTCCGTAAACCGTATTCGTATTAACACCCAAAAATTTCATTATTCTTTCAAACTCTTTCAATCCGTATGTCATTATAAGTCCGAAAATATTTGCTTTGAAACCCAATCCGTCGGCAACTCCTACGGCGACTGCGATTAGACCCTTCATTGCGGAAGCAAGCTCAATACCGCGGACATCACGGCTAAATTCGAATTTTAATAAATCGTTTTGCAAAATTTTTTGAAGTGTAAAAAGAACCGTTAAGTCCTTTGAAGCCAAAACGGCTTTTGCGGGAATGCCTTCGGCAATTTCTTTCGAAATGGTAGGTCCGGATAAATTGGCAAATCTTACATCCGGTAAACAGGAAGTGAAAATTTCTTGAATTGTTTTTAGAGTAGCAGATTCAACGCCTTTGGAAGCATTCAATATAATATTGTTTTTAACCCCGTGTTTTTTTAATTCATTTGCAATTTCTTCAATTTTTCTCGAAGGAACCGCGATTAATATAATATCATTGCTATCAATTTTCCTTGAAAATTTTTTTTCTATAATTATTTCTTTATTAAGTGTGATATTAAGAGTGGCAACGCTTTTTTCACCGTTTTTTATCTTTTGAGCGTCTTCTTGGGTTTTTGTCCAAATTATCACATCATTTTGTTTGGAAAACAAATTTGCAAGTGTAAGTCCCCAATTTCCGGCTCCGATAACGATAATGTTCATTAGCTCTCCGTATTTTTCAATTTGTGAAATATTTTTTTATACTGTTTATGAAGCAAGTTTTTTTTATAAAAATCCTAATTATTCCGTAAAGTTAAGTATATCGCTTTTAAACTTCTTTATAAAGAACGCCACTTTTTTATTTTCTATCTTGTAAAATGAATTATAAAGAAATGATTTTTGGAATTTTTTCCTACATTATCGGAGTTCAGATGAAATGATTGACAGATTACACAACGAAAATCAAATATTCAACGTAAAATTTTTGTATTTTTTCATAAAGGCGGTTAAGTTATGAATTTTGAAAAGAAAATTTCCAAAATATTCGGTTTAAATAAGCCCGAAAAATGGTTAAAACATGCCAATCCATACAGTTTGGTTACCAGAATAATAGTATTGCCACTTTTGATATTTGCTATTTGGAGTAGAATATGGATAGGATGGTACTCGATATTTTTTATTTCGGGTTTGATTATTTGGTTGATTATAAATCCGACAGTTTTTAAAAAATCAATTAAAATAAAATCTTGGTGGCAAAAAGGGGTACTCGGTGAGTATTTTTGGATAAATAAAGATAATATTCCGGTTTTGTCACATCATATCAAATTTATAAAAATATTAATGTTTTTGCAGGGTATAGGAAGCTTTGTTTTGGTAGTGGGACTTTATAAACTTAATATCTGTCTCACGTTTATCGGAACGATAATTATTTATTTTGCAAAATTATGGTTTTTGGATAGGATGGTTTGGATTTATTACGAGATGAAGAATTTGAAAGAATATAAAGAAATTTTCAAGGAAATTAGAGAATGAATAAAATTTTTATAGCGTTGTTTATAGGAATAATTGCCGGAATAATAGATGTGGTTCCTATGATAATTCAAAAGATGAAAAGAAATGCCAATTTATCGGCGTTTTTTCATTGGGTTGTTTTGGGTGTGATAATACCATTTGTTTCTTGGAATATAGCATCTTGGTTAAAGGGCTTGATAATTGCGGAAATAAGTGCAATCCCCATACTTTTTATGGTTATTGAAGACGACAAAAAAGCAATAGTTCCTATTACCGTGATGTCAGCAATTCTGGGAATTTTGGTGGGATTGGCAGGCAAATATTTTGTAGGGTAAAAAAAAGACGCACTTTCGTGCGTCATAAAATTATTTTATAATTGTAATCTTTTTTACTATGGGAACCGAATTATTCAGGCGTAAACTAACAAAATATACGCCGCTTGAAACGGGATTGGAAAATTTGTCTTTCGTGTCCCAATAAATATTATTTTTTCCTTTTTCAAAATATCGTTTGGCAAGAGATTTAACTTTTTGTCCTTTCATATTATAAACATCGGCGGTTACGAAACCGGAACGGGGTAAGGAAAATTCCATTTCCACGGATGAAGTTTTGGAATTTTTTGCTATGAAAGGATTTGGATAACATTTTGTAATTGCAATTTTTGATTGTGGAAGTTCGTTTGTATCCGAAGCTACAAATCCCGTATCAAGATTGATTTTGTATGCCGAGCATCCGTATGTAGCCACAACCAATGTACGAGTTTGGTTATGTATCTTCAAATCGGTAATCGGCGCGTTTGGCATACCGTTTGAAGCGCTTTCCCAAGAATTACCTCCGTTATTCGTCATAAATACACCGGAATCGGTTCCTACGAAAATACGTTGATTATCCAAAGGATCTATAACAATGCAATTGGTGGGAATTTCAGGTAAATTTGAACTAATATCAATCCAATTTTGTCCCAAAGTTGTGGATTTGAAAACATGTGGCAATGATTCGTTCCACCTAAATCCGGAAAGTGTAACATATACCGTATTTTCTTCTATCGGGTCGAAAATAGCTTTTGTTATCCACCTATTCGGTAAATTTGATGTAATATTATCCCATGAATTACCGGCATTTGTGGAAATGTGAACCAATCCGTCGTCGGTTCCGCAAATAACATAATTATGATTAAGCGGTGATATTGCCACGGTGGATATAGTATGATGATAATCGGTATTGGAAGAACTTGGCATTCTTGTTAAATTGTCGCTAACTATTTGCCATGAATCGCCGCCGTTAGTGGATTTATACATTCTATAAGTACCCAAATAAATAGTAATGGAATTTACCGTGGTAGATGTGGCGAATAAATCATACGGTGTTGACCAATTTGTTCTATCGCCATTTACAGGACTGATATAATCTCCCCAAGTGCCGCTAACGGGATCAAATCGATAAAGATTACCCCATTGATATTCGGCAAAGTAGATATTTGAATTTTGGGGACTAACTTTACAGTAAAAACCGTCTCCGCTTAAAATTTCATACCAATTGTCAATCGAGCCGTCATCTGTGGTTACCGAACCGTTATCTTGAAGTCCTCCGTATAATTTTTCGGGATGATTGTTATCTATTGTGATTTGATAAAATTGGTTTATCGGTAAATTATTTATTTTGGTGTAATTATATCCCCAATCGGTGGAATAATACAAACCGCCGTCGTTGCCTTCGTAAAATTTATTTGTGGAAGTAAAAGCAAGAGCATGATGGTCAACGTGAATTTCGTCCATTGAACCGTAATCGGAAACCACTTCCCAAGAATTTCCTCCGTTTTCGGTTTTCCATAGTTCCACACCAAGGCAATAGACTCTATTTTCATTTGTGGGATCCACACGTATTTGTCCGAAATACCAACCGAAAGTGCTAAAAATACTATTCATATTTGTTGTGTTTGATATTATTTCCCAAGATTCACCGGCATTTGTTGTTCTGTAAACTCCCAAAAAAGATTCGGTTCCTCCGAAGGGTGCATTGTCGTAAATGGCATACAGCACATTCGGATTGGAACGAGCAATAGCCAAACCTATCCTACCTTCGGTACCGGAATTCGGCAAACCGTTTGTAAGCTCCGTCCACGTATCGCCGCCGTCTGTGGATTTGTATATTCCCGAAGTTGGTCCTCCGGAACGTCTGTATTCCAATCCTCGCATTTTTTCCCACATAGCGGCATACAATACATTCGGATCGGTGGGATCCATAACCAAATCAATTGCAGAAGTTGAATCGGTAACAAAAAGTTTTCTTTCCCAAGTTTGACCACCGTCCAAACTGCGATAAACGCCTCTTTCTTCATTTGGCATAAAAAGATAACCGAGAG
Source organism: uncultured Candidatus Cloacimonadota bacterium (assembly GCA_964619925.1). Lineage (GTDB taxonomy): Bacteria > Cloacimonadota > Cloacimonadia > Cloacimonadales > TCS61 > CAZUGB01. Next base: position 2,599 of record CAZUGB010000144.1, on the reverse strand, counting down.
CCGCTAAAAATATTCTGTTATGATTTGTGGGATCAACGATAATTCTGCCTATGTAAGCGGTTTCTTCCAAACCGAGATGTTCCCAAGAATTGCCGCCGTCTGTGGATTTATACACGCCGTTTCCGATAAAACTGAAACTTGATGAATTTGCTTCGCCGGTTCCCGCATAGATGATATTCGGGTCGGTGGGGTCTATTGCTATGTCGCCTATGGAAATAACCGGTTGGTCGGCAAAAATATTTTCCCATGTATTTCCTGCGTCGGTGGTTTTAAAAATACCTCCGGATGCAGCACCAACGTAAACGGTGTTATCGTCTGTGGGATCAACCTCGATATCGGTAATTCTTCCGCCGATATTGGTAGGACCTGCAAGTTCCCATTGATATTTAGCGGATGATTGTTTATGCATATTTGCCGCTTTTTTCATTTCGGCATTATAAACTTCCGGTCTTATCTTTCCGTATGGATAAATTCTTTGCATTCCCATCCAGTCACTTGGTCCTTTTTCCTTCTTTTCGGTTTCCGATTTTTTATATAATTCCTTAAAAAAAGATTTTTTATATCGGTTTGCTGAAAAAAGGATGATAGAAATTAGTATTAACCCGAAAATTAATTTTTTCATAATAAATTCTCCTTAATTTTTTTTAATATTTCATTAAGTTTATGCAAAAAATCTTCCATACTACCATTATTTTCGATATTAAAATGAGAATATTTTTTTTTGATAGAAATCGGTAATTGACTGTTTATTCTTTGAATCGCTTCATTTTCCGAAAGATTATTTCTTTGTATTAATCTTTTTAGTTGGATATTTTTTTTACATGAGATGTTTATGATAACATCATATTCTCTTTGTTTATCCGCTTCAAAAAGAAGCGGTATCGCAAAAAAGACTATCTCGGATTTTTCGGTTGATTTTATTTTGTTTATTTCATTTTCCACCATCGGATGGATTATTCGGTTTAAGATAAGAAGTTTATCTTTATCGGAAAAAACAATTTTGCCTAATTTCTTTCTATCAATATTGCCGTTATCATCCGATATGTTCGTAAAATGTGTGAATAATTTTTTTTTGGCAAAAGGGTTATCGAGTATTTTATGTGCTATTGTATCGGCGGAATAGACGGGATAATTATTTTTTCTAAAAAATTCCGCAGCAGTGGATTTTCCACAGGCAATTCCACCGGTGATAGCTACAAATAAGGGTTTATGTTTGAAGGACATCTTTTAGTTCGTCCGAAAGTTTATCATAGGGGATATCTCTATAAATTTCACCTTCTTTTGCAATGGAAACTTTTCCGCTTTCTTCCGAAATTATTATTACCAAAGCATCCGTAATTTTGCTTATTCCCATAGCCGCCACGTGACGAGTTCCATAGGTAACTTTGTCCATATCCACGCCAAAAGCATTAGGCAAAAGCACTCTGGCGGCATAAATTCTATTATTTCTAATGATAACCGCTCCGTCATGTAAAAGAGTCTTCGGGTTAAAAATGGTTAACAAAAGTTTTTGTGATATAATCGCATCGATAAACACCGGTTTTCCCGATATATAATCGTCCAATTTTTGAGTTCTTTCAAAAACTATTAACGCACCGATACGTCGAACAGCCATTATTCGAACAGCTCCGATAATTTCTTCAATAATAGGAAATGATTGTTCCTTTTTTTTGAAAAATACAAAGATATTGGATTTTTTTATAAAATTACTCAAAAAAGCTCTGATTTCGTTTTGGAAAAGAACCAAAAAGGCTATTACCCAATAATCTTTTAGAAACCTGAAAAACGACGAAGTCATATTTAAATTTAAAATCGTGGAAAGAAAGTACAAAAAGATTACGCTAAACAAACCGTATAAAATTTGGAAACCGCCGTGTTCTTTGAAAATCAGAATCACTTTATAAACAAGATAAGCTACAAAGAAAATATCTATTATATCATTAAATCCCGGAATAAGAAAACTCATTAACTTTCCTCTATGGCGGATAAAGTATCAATTAATCTTTTATTTTGTAATACATCGTGAACCCTTATAATTTCCACATCGGACAAAACCGCTTTTGCCGTGGTGGCAAGGGTACCTTCCAATCTTTCTACGGGTTGGGATTCATAAATATTATTGATAAAGCTTTTTCTGGAAGCTCCCAATAAAATAGGAACACCGAAACAATGAAATTCTTCCAATTTTTTTAGTATTTGCAAGTTGTCCTCTTGTCTTTTTCCAAAACCTATGCCGGGATCAATGATGATTCTGTTTTTATCTATACCGTTTTGCACACAAAAATCAATTCGTTCTTGGAAAAATTGCATAATTTCTTCAATAACATCATGATAGTATGGATTTTTTTGCATATCTTCGGGACTTCCTTTCATGTGCATTAAAATTATCGGAACATTGGGGAATTCTTGTAACACCGAAATCATTTCGCTATCAAAACGCAAAGCGCTAATATCGTTTATTATGTTTGCTCCGTTTAATATGGCTTCTTTGGCGATTTTTGCCTTGTATGTATCCACCGAAACGGGAATATCGGAAAATTTTCTTATCTCTCTTATAACGGGAATTATTCTTTTGTGTTCTTCTTCATAAGAAATTCTT
>CAZUGB010000143.1:0-6954 GCA_964619925.1 uncultured Candidatus Cloacimonadota bacterium | reverse complement strand
ATTCATTTAATAAATCTCCTTTGGGGTTTGAAAAATATAAGTTATTTTTTTTGCAACTTTTTTATTTTTTTTTTAAGATCAAATCAATCCGAATGATATTGAAAAATTTTTTAAGATATAAAAGCATATTTTCAGAACATTTGGACATTTCAAAAAAAAAAATAAAAAAATAATTTGACTTTGTAGGGTTTGAATTTAACTTATTGAACAAATCGTTAAAAAGTTCAAAAAAGGAGGCGTTTTGAATAGGAAAGAACAAATTCTGAATGCGGCATCTTTGGTGTTTGAAAAATACGGTCTGTCCAAAACCAAACTGGATGATATAGCCAAAGAATGCGGTATCAAAAAAACTGCGGTGTATTACTATTTTAAAAACAAAGATGAAATTATTAAAACAATGTTTTTGCGAGATATCGAAAAACTAAAATCTCAAGTGATTACAAGAGTAAACAAGCAAAAAACCGCTACCGCCAAAATAGAGACCTATTTAAAAGAAAGAACCGAATCTATCAGATATATGATGAAATATTTCGATTTGTTCATCAAAGAAGATGCTCCACTGTCTCACAGAGAATTGGCGATGAAAGTAAAAAAGGAAATTTTACAGGAAGAGGTGGATTTTTTAAAAGAAATTATTCAAAACGGTGTGAAAAACAAAGAATTTAAAAGTGATTTTAATGTCCAATCGGTAATATACCTATTATTGGGTTCCACACATACATTAGGTTTGGAAGAGCTTTTTTATTCGAAAAAATTAAATATAAAAAAAGAAACTTCCGATATTCTCACGGTTATTTTGGAAGGCATCAGGAGGAAATAATGAAAAAGAGCTTGTACGTTATGATAATGCTCGCTACTCTTTTTACAAAAATTTCCTTATCCGCCGTAACTTTGGAAGAGACTATAAAGCTTTCTTTAAAAAACAACAAAGATTTATTAAAAGCAAAAGAAGAGGTGGAAATCTATAAACAATCCTACAAAGACGTAAAAGGCAATTTGTTTCCGCAACTTTCATTATCCGGAGGCTATCAATACAAATATAACAAACTGCCGAAAGCTCTTGTTCCCGAAATACCGCCTTTGTCTGCAATGCTCACACCATTGGCTACTTCGGACGATCAAATTATAGCCGGATATATCGACAACGCATTTACTAATCTTGTGCCCGAAAGAGAATCAAAAACTTATAATTTGGCGGGTAATCTGAATTTTAAACAGGTGGTTTTTATGGGCGGAAAATTAATTCACGGAATTAATATTGCCAAAAAGTTGTATCATCTCCAAGAAAAAAAATATTATCTTACCAGACAGGAAATTATCTATAAAACCATTGATTTGTATTACAAAACCAAATTGGCGAAAAAAGTTGCGGATATACAAAAAGATGCCTACGATTTGGCAAATAAACATTTTAAACAAGTGCAAAAGATGTATGACGAAGGTTTGGTTTCGGAATATGATTTATTGCGGGCAAAATTGGAAGTGCGTAAATTGGAACCTTTGCTTCTGGAAGCTAATAAAAACAGGGATTTATCAAAGGAATCCTTGGCAAAATTTATCGGAATTGATGATATGAAATTCACTTTGGATACCGATTTTGAAATGCCAAAGATAGATAGTATCGGTTTAAATGAAGCCTTGCAAAAGGGTTTGAAGCAAAGGATGGAATTAAAATTAGCCGATCTTGCGGTAGAAGTAAATAAGGTTCAATTAAAATATCAAAAGGGTAATTTTTTGCCGAATATAGGTATTAGCGGAGAGTACGGCTACTACGGAAGTACTGAAAATTCATTTAAAAAGGATAATTTCGGCACTTCTTATCAAATTGGCGTGGGTTTTTCGATGCCCCTTTTTACGGGTTTTTCAAATACCGCTAAAAAAGCCAAAGCAAAACATTCGTTAAAAGAATCGATTTTAACATACAAAAATTTGCAGGATATGATAAAATTGGATATAAAAAATTCATATAAACAATTGCAAAAGGATATTAAAGCCGTAAAAGTTCAAAAAGAAAATGTGAAATTATCTCAAAAAGCATATCAAATAGCACAAACCAGATATCAAAATCAACTTTCGGATCAATTGGAAATCTTTGATGCACAATTGCAATTAAAATCCGCCAAATTAAATTATTTAAATTCTATCTATCATGTTATTATCGATTACAATAAATTCAAAAAATCAATAGGAGAAAATTTATACAAAGAGGTGAAAGATGAAAAATAAATTAATGTTATTACCCTTGATATTCGTATTAATATTCGGATGCTCGAAAAAGGAATCAATAAAATCGGAAAGTATGGATGAAATTTACAAAGAAAAAGGCATTCCCGTAAAAGTAAAATTGATTTCTCCCGAACAATTTGAAACCTATGTAACTTATAATGCCAATCTAACAGGTTATAAGCAATCCTTTGCAAGTGCCATGGTAGGCGGAAGAATTGATAAAATAAATGTTAAAGTAGGTGATTTTGTTAAAAAAGATTCGGTAATAATAGAATTTCCCTCGGATGCGCCGTCTGTTCAATTCAATCAGGCAAAAGCCGCATTCGAACTTTCTAAAAAGACCTACGAAAGAATGAAAAATCTTTATGAAGCGGGAGGTATATCCAAACAAAAACTTGATCAGGTAAAAACGCAATTGGATGTGAGTAAGGCAAATTGGAACAGCGTAAAACAATTATTAAAGGTAAAAGCTCCAATATCGGGTTATATTACGGCTATAAATGTGCATGAAACCGATAATGTGGAATCGAGAACAATCTTAGCCACTATTTCGCAAACAGATAAATTAAAAGCCAGAATTTGGGCTTCCGAAGAAGAAATCAATATGATAAAACCAAATCAAATTGCACAGGCAACATGGAATGATAAAACTATTAACGGCAAAGTTACCGATATAGATCAAGCCATGAATCCCAAACATAGTGCTTTCGGAGTAAATTTGTTATTTGATAATCCCAAAAATCGAATAAAATCCGGTGTAACGGCAAATATAAAAATTTTTACATATTCAACCGACAATGCCATTGTATTACCCAGAAAAATCATCCTAAGCGACGATACGGGGTATTATGTTTATACTGCTCAAAATGATAAAGCCGTAAAGAGATATGTAAAACTTGGCAAAGGTGAAGAAAACGTGGAAATCATTCAAGGTTTGAATGTGGGTGACAAGGTTATTACAAAAGGTTACAATATCGTTTATGAAAATGCAAAACTAAATATTCTGCAATAAGTTAAGGAGAGCTTATGTTTTTATCGAAAGTATCCATTAATCGTCCGATTCTTACCACGATGTTGCTTTTGGTTTTTGTGGTATTCGGATTGTTGGCTTATTTCGGATTATCATTAAATCTTATGCCGGAAGCCGAAATCCCTTATGTTACCGTTCAAACAATCTATCCGGGTGCTTCGCCAAAGGATATAGAAACGCAAATTTCCAAAAAGATAGAAGATGCCGTTTCCACAATTAGTATGATAGATTTTATCGAATCTTATTCCATGGATAATGTTTCATTTGTAATGATTGCTTTCAAATTGGGAAAAAATGCGGATATTGCCAATCAGGAAGTAAAAGACAAAGTGGATGCCATTTTGAATAATTTGCCTCAGGATGCCAAAAAACCGATAATTTCAAAGTTTAACGTAGCCGAACAACCCGTAGTGAATATGATTGTTTCGGGAAAGATGTCACCGGTGGAATTGTATGAATTGGCAGACAAAAAGATAAAAGATCGTTTTGCTCAGATAGACGGTGTGGCAAAAGTGGATATCATAGGAGGACAAAAAAGAGAAATTCATATTGATATGAAAAATAAAACGGTGATACAAAATGCCATTTCTTTGGCTCAACTTACTCAAATATTGGCAATGCAAAATATGAATATGCCCGCAGGTCATTTTTCTGATAACGATCAGGAATTTTCAGTGAGATTAAAAGGACAATTTCAGGATGTGAACGAAATAAAAAATCTTGAAATACCCACATTTTTCGGGTTGAAAAAGTTGGGACAATTAGCCCGAATTACCGATACGGGTTCCGAAATTCGTGAAAAAACGATTTATTTTGATAATATTGCAAAAAAGCGTAATGAAAATGTGATTAGATTATCCGTAATAAAAACCGGTGAAGGAAATCCCGTAAAAATTTCAAAAGAGATAAAAAAATTATTACCCGAATTAAAGAATATTCTGCCCGAAGGTGTTGATTTAAAAATAGTAAACGATTCTTCGGAATTTATAGAATCATCGGTAAAAGATACTTTGAATAATATTTTGTTAGGTATTTTGTTTACCGGTTTGATACTATTATTTTTCCTACACGATTTACGTTCCACTACTATTGTTGCGTTGGCAATGCCTATATCGATAGTTTCCACATTTTTATTGATGAGAGCATCGGGTTTTAGTTTGAATATGCTTTCTCTTATGGGATTATCCACTTCGGTGGGAATATTGGTGGCAAATTCGGTTGTGGTTATAGAAAATATTTTCCGACATATGCGCATGGGTAATAATCGTATTCAGGCATCCGCAAAAGGAACGGACGAAGTAACCGTAGCTGTGATTGCTTCTACGTTAACCAATATAGCGGTATTTCTTCCTCTTGCAATGATGAATTCCATAGCCGGACAATTTTTAAAAGAATTTGCTCTCACTGTAACTTATGCCACGTTGTTTTCCTTATTGGTTTCTTTCACGCTTACCCCGATGTTATCCTCTTTGATTTTACCCGAAAAAAAGAAAAAACATCCCATAGGAAAAGCAATGGAAAGAATGTTTGACAGTTGGGATAGATTTTACGGAAAAATGTTATCGGCTATGATGAACAAAAAAATCACATCGTTTTTGGTTTTGTTTTTAGCGTTTGTTATTTTTATTGTTAGTCTTCCCGTAGCAAAAAAAATCGGATTTGAATTTATACCGAAATTAGATGAGGGTAATCTTGAAATAAAATTTGAACTTCCCGAAGGATACAATCTAACACAAAGTGCCGGATTATATTACAAAACCGAAAAAATACTTGCAAAACACAAGGAAGTTAAGCAGATATTAACTACAATCGGCAGTCAGGGCCTTACCGACAAATCCCCGAATATTGGTGTGATAGATGTTAAATTGGTGGATAAAGAAAAAAGAACCTTATCCAGCGATGAAATGGCAAATATCTTTATAAAAGAACTTTCGGAAATCCCTAATGTAAAATTTAAAGTAATCGTTCTTTCTTCCACGGCTTCGGAGGGTAGAGCCGCGATAGATTTTTATTTACAAGGTGCCGATTTGGATGTAATGAAAAAAATAAACGACGAAATAATTACAAAAGCTCGTAATATTAAAGGTCTTATAAATTTTGATAGTAACCTTAGAAAAGGAAAGCCCGAAATATCACTAATACCCAAAAGAAAAATTTTAGCTCGAAGCGGAATTTCGATTTATGAACTTGCCATTACTCTGCGAGCTTCAATAGAGGGATTGGTTGCATCGGAATATAAAAAAGAAGGAAATGAATATGATATAAAAATTTCTCTTACCGATAACTCTGTGGATTCAGTAGAAAAAATTAAAAATATTGCTATTCCCACAAAAACCGGAATTGTAAAATTATCTCAATTAGCCGATATCCGATATACTTATGGTTCTACCAAAATAATTCATAGAAACAAGATAAAATCGGTGGAATTTACCGGAGATGTGGCGGCCGGTTATGCACAGGGAGATATTATCAATAAATTAAAAGAATTGCAAAATGAAATAAAATTGCCACCCGGATATAATTTCACTTGGGGTGGAATGAGCAAAATGATGGAAGATAATAATCGTGAGATGGGAAAAGCGTTTTTGATTGCCATTCTTCTTACATATATGCTTTTAGCCGCAGTACTGGAAAGTTTTACCAAACCGATTTTGATTTTGATGACTCTTCCAATGGCTTTAATAGGTGTTTTTTGGTCGTTGTACCTTTTTAATCAAACATTCAATATGGTTTCTATGATGGCTGTGATTATGCTCATAGGAATTGTGGTAAACGCCGCTATTTTACTATTGGACTACACAATGATACTACGAAAATCCGGAAAGGATACAAAATCCGCTTTGATTGAAGCCTGTCCCACAAAATTACGCCCCATTATTATGAGTACATTGGCTATTATTCTGGGTATGCTTCCTCTTGCATTGGGTATCGGTTCTTCCGGTGCGGAAATGAGAAGATCCCTCGGAATTGTTAGTATCGGCGGGTTAATCGTATCAACTTTGCTTACTCTATTTGTGATACCTGCATTTTATTATCTTACTACAAAATCAAAACTTACAATAAAAGAAAAAGTATCTTAAATTTTCTAACTCATCCCCGTCCCTTCTCTTTCCAAAAGAGAAGGGAGTAATTGTCCCCCCTCTTTATCAAAGAGGGGGTTAGGGGAAGTTCAAAATAACTCTCATCCGGATTTTTTATTTGACGAAAAAATGTAATAAATTCACTTGGAAGTGTGATGATAAAAAAATAGGATTAAAGGGAGAAAGAGTTTAGTGTATGGTATAATAAAAACGAATACAAATGCATATACACAGCAAAATATGAAGAATAAATGCTATTTTTTATATGCAAACGTTAGACACGAGCAAAGAGAACGAAACAGAATAACAAATTTGCTACAAGAAAATATTAAAATGGAAAGCCAACGCACAAATAGCACATTTGGTTTTTGCCGACACGTAAAAAAACCGACTTTAAAAAATAAAAGAGCTATTTTTCCCAAGATTCGAAGATAATAGTTATCTTTAATTCTTAGAATAAAGAAAGTAAAAAATATGGCAATAAAAAAATCAGAATTATACAGTAGCCTGTGGTCTGCCTGTGACGAATTAAGAGGCGGAATGGATGCGAGCCAGTACAAAGATTATGTGCTGGTTATGTTATTTATAAAATACATCAGCGACAAATGGGCAGGACAG
>CAZUGB010000142.1:0-2376 GCA_964619925.1 uncultured Candidatus Cloacimonadota bacterium | reverse complement strand
AAAATTATCCATATTTCCGGTGGAAATCACTTTAAATTTTAAAAAATACTACGATCATTATGTTTTGTGGATAATTTCTTTTCAAGTTATGTCAATTTTGATATTTATATTCGAATATTATATTTTACTGTCCAATTTTGTAAAAATCAATTTCATAAAGGTATTTATCGGAACTCCAATGATTTTATTGGCTCAAACAATTCCAATTTCATATAGCGGTTTGGGACTTTCAGAAGGCTTTGCCATAAAGGTATTAAATCGATTTGAAATATCTCCCGATATAGCGGTTACATCCAGTTTGATGATTTTTTTGGTCTCTTCGCTTATACCCGGAATTATAGGTTTGATTATATTTTTAAAGAATAAAAAAAAGGCGGTAAATTAATACCGCCGTTTTGATTCTAATTTGTTTTTTTATTGATTTTGATATAAATGTACATCTTGTTGCGGATATGGGAAAGAAATTTGTTCGCTATCAAATGTTACTTTGATTTTTTCTAACAAATCAAAATATACTCCCCAATAGTCGCCGCTTTTTACCCAAACTCTCACTGCAAAATTTACACTGCTATCGGCAAGTTCCGCCACTCTTACAAATGATTCCGGTTCGGGTAATACTCTATTGTCTTCGGATATTATTTTCAAAAGTGTATCTTGTACCTTTTTTATATCGTCATCATAACTAACGCCAATGGTGAGATCTACTCTACGGGTTTCTTTTTGTGAATAATTTGTAATTGTTGCTCCGGTAATAGCCGAATTGGGAATAATAATTGTTTTATTGTCAGGTGTTTTTAACGTTGTGGTAAATATTTGAATGCTTTCCACTCCACCGGTTTTACCGGCAACTTCCACAACATCACCTACCTTAAAAGGTCTGAACATTATTATCAAAAATCCCGCGGCAAAATTCGATAACGAACCTTGCAGAGCCAAACCGATAGCTAAACCGGCAGCGCCTACTATTGCCATAAATGAAGAGGTTTGAATTCCTATTTTGGCAAGAGCTACAATAATAGTTAAGATGAATAATGCATAATAAACAATGTTTTGGGTAAATAAAGCAAGAGTTTCTCCACTCTTTTTCTTTATTCCTTTATATACCAATTTGGATAAACTTCTCGAAATGATTTTACCTATATAAAATATTACAAGAAAGAGTATCAATCTGTATCCGAATTTGATTATTCCTTCTTTAATTATAGGTAAATATTGTGTAACTTGTTCCATGATTTAATCCTTAAAATAATTTGTAATTCAAAGATAAACCGAAATTTTCTTTGAATCTGCCTTTTACATCGATTTCTTTATCGTACAAAAGTTGTGTATATATTTGAAAAGCTACATATTTGGATACGCTAAAAGCCAAGATATTTTCCCAATTTACATCGGGTGATTTCCAATCATCGTTAGCATTGTCGGATTCAGAATAAAACATCGCTTTGTAAACATTTAAATTGGAAGTGTAAAGAGCAATATTAAATTTCTTTTGGAAAGTTGTAACAAACTCAATACCACCGCTTACCGGAACGTTATCCAATTCGCTTTGGAATATTTCTTTGAATGCTCCACCTAATCTTGATGATAATGTTAAATCTTTTTTGGCAATAAAATCTCTCGCAATACCAAAACTTTCCGTTAATGTGGTGGGTTGGAAAGCTCCTTTGGCATCATAAAAATGACTTTCCACTCTAAAACCGATGAAAGGATCTACAAATGATTTTAAGGTAAATTTCAATAAAGATAATGCATCGATAAGATCGCTTGATTTTTCGGGTTTTAACCACTTTTCGGCAAGTTTGTCATAAGTATGGGTTTGCCCGAATGATAATGTTAAAGAATTTTCATTTAGGATAATATCGGATAATTGTTTCTTTGCCGTGAAATTTGATGTAAATGTCCATGTAACGGAACTAATTTCGTCACCTGCCCAATTTTTAGAATAATAATTTTGTGATAAATTTAAATTTGAGTTTCCGCTAACAATCCAACTTTTGGAAAATAAAGGTAATGCCATAATAACCAATGCTAATAATATGATAAGTTTTTTCATAATAATCTCCTTTTTTTGTATTGAAAGATAATCTATATATCCTACTTCTTTTGTCAACAATAAAAGGGTAGGGCAATTTTTATGGTTTTTTTTGAACTTTACATAAGCAAAGAAAAGTAACATTATAATAATTTTCCTTGACACTACTTTGCCAAACGTTGAAATCGATTTTGTAACTTGCTCTTATCAAAATATTTAGAGGTGGATTTATAGCGGGCAACATTATGAATAAGGGAAAATTCAGAGGCGACTTAGCCGATTAGTGACACATCACATTTTTTTATTTTCGGGATTTTTTTTTGTATGGCTTTTCTGTTCGTTGC
>CAZUGB010000141.1:0-13600 GCA_964619925.1 uncultured Candidatus Cloacimonadota bacterium | reverse complement strand
CATTAAATCAAGGATTGAAACATTGTTTTAATTGCTCTTCTGCTAACAACAGCTATAGTTTATATGCTACCTTCCATTAAATCAAGGATATTTTTTAATTGATAATGGATAATTGATAATGGACAATTGGGGAGGTGTGGGAGTTATTTATCTAAAAAAATTGTATTAGTAAATCACAGGAACGCAAATAGCGGAATTATGAACCAAAGCTATATTATTAACGGTTTTTTTATTTGCAAAATCAAATGCTTCCCGAATGTGTGAAAATATTTTTATGTTAATGCCCGAAAAGAGGCTTTTAGGAATATCCGTAACCATAATAAGGTTATTATTTTCAATAAATTGCAAGATTTTTGCCGTTTTATGATAGCCGAGTTTATAATTTTTATCTATAAAATCAAAAATATTATCAACTGTTGATGCCTTTTTTAAAAGTTTATAAAAATTATCGTTTCCGATACCTTCGGAGCATTTTGCCGTTAAAATCATAGTACCGTTTTTATTAAGAATATTTTTTGTGTTTTCCAATCCCTTGTGAGCCTGATAAAAATTTCTGTCGAACGGATGTTCCACAACGCTAATAACCAAATCTTGCTTTTGTTTTATTTTTACCGTGAAATATTCTTTTGCCCAATCAACCGCTTGATAAAAGGATTTTTTTATATTTCCCTGTGATAAAAAGAGTATATCGGCTTGGTCGTTATTAACCACCTGAACGGAATAAATATTCTTTTGTAAAAGTTGAACCGCTTCTTCCATATCCAAGCTAACGGGATTTGAGGTAATATCCAAAATTTTTGCGTCGTCTTTTAAAGCCAATTTATGATTTTGTTCTATTGAATGGTATTTTGCAATGCCCGGAAACAGACTTTTTCTGCCGCCTGAAAATCCCGCAAAATAATGAGGTTCCACACCGCCGATTGTTAATATCGAATCGAATTTCGTGATGATTTTGTTGTAATATACTTCCGTTTTGTAGGATGTGGTTCCCAAATAAACGAAATCACCCTTCAAGCCGTTGTGAATTAATATTTTATCCGATATCTTACGATAATATTTTCCAAAAATTTTTTTAATTTTTTTTATATCTTTCAAGGGATGTGTACCGGTGGCAATTATAAATTTCAAATTGGATATTTTTATTATACGGTCGAATATAAAATCCAAAATTTTTTCCGTGGGGGTTATTCTGGAATGATCGTTTACAATCACCAATAGGTTATCTTTATCCTTTAAGAAGTTATCAAAATCTTCAAAGTCAAAAAAGATTTTATCGGGTTTGTATTTATTCGGTTTGATAATGGTAATCGGTTTATCGGTATTTAAAATTTGATATGAATTTCCGTAGGGTATTTTGTATTTCATCTTAATTTGCCTTATGAAAAAAGATAAATCATCAAAGGAATGTATAACAACCCTAAAAACAATGAGAATGACACTACTTCGGCGGAATAATCCATATCCAGTTTTTCAAGAGAGGAAAGAACAAGTGTGTTGTAGCCCACAGGTGCCGCGGAAAAAATTATTGCATAAGGTTTTAGAGCGTTATCTATGCCCAAAAGTTCCGTTAATGCCAAACCGATTAAAAATCCTAAAACGCTTCTGAGTAAAATCGCATATCCGATCAATTTGATTTTTTTAAAACCGAACGAAAAATATATCCCCAATGAGAACATTATCAAAAATTTTGTAGGTGAACCTATCAAAGAAAGGGTATCAAATATCGTTTGCGGTATCACGATGTGAAAAATATTAAAAACCAATCCCCCGAATAATGCCCAAAGCGGAGGTATCTTAAAAAATTTTTTAATATCTACCGATGATGAAGTGTTTTTGTTGTGCTTCATTGCGATAAAATAGATAAAAGTGTAAATCAAAAGCTGATTTCCGAAATCATAAAAGGTGTAAACGGCTACACTGCTCTGTCCGTAAATCGCCATAAAAAACGGCAATGTAAAACCCGTGTTAATAATCAAAGCGGAAATAATAAAACTTCCTTTCGTTTGCAAGGCTATATTTTGCTTTTTGGAAATTGTTATCGTGATAAAGTAGGTGATAAAAATAATTATAAGAGGAATAAGGGGTAATAATAAATAATCGGCATTTAATTTGATATTTTTTACCGATAGAAAAATTACCGGCGGCAATGTGATGTAAAAAATGGTTTTAAGAAAGATGTCGGCGGCGTTTAAATTAAAAATTTTAATCTTTTTTACAAAGTATCCCAACCAAAATGTGATTATAAGAGGTAATATTTTAAGTATCATAAGAATAGTCGGGAATATGAAAAATCAATTATTTTTTTATTATCGAAAAATACATCAGGCATCTTTTAGTTTTTCAAATTGGAGTTCTTCGAGATATTTGATTTGTTTTTTTACCTTTTGAATTTGCGGTTCCACCTTGATTTTAATAAAAATATCCAAAGCTACATTGTAGTATTTTAATGCCGCTTTCGTGTCTATATTTTGATATGCCCAAGCCAAGCAATAATACATTTCGCCTTTTAATAAATCCCCCCAATTTTCTTCGCTGATTTTTCTTTTTATTTCTTCCGTCAAATCGGGATTTTTTTGTGTGCTTAATTTGTATTGCCACAAAGAAACATAGTATCTATTGTGATCATCCTTTGTGCGAGCCACATTTTTTAATTTATTGGCTTTTTTAAGATAGTATTTGGCATCTTCAAAATCTTTTTTCTTTAGATAAATTTCCGTAAGAAGAAGGGATGTAAGATATAGTCCGTATTGGTCGTTTTGTTCCAAATTTGTTCTATAGCAATTTAACGCTCTGGCTTCGGCTTCGTCTATAATATCCATTCTCAGGCAGGTTTTGGCGCTACCGTATAAACTTATGGCTCTTCCCACCAAATCACCTTTAACCGATTTGATGCTAATGGAGTTATTATAAAATCTTAATGCCTGTTCATAATTACCCATATCATACATAATTTCGCCCATAATATTGTAACCTTTTGCTTGCAGTGCCACGATATCGTCAAAATTTTCCCGTTTTTTTTCTATAAGTAATAAAATAGTGTCTTCGGTAAGAAGATCCTCTTGCAATTCCGTTTTATAAAACAATCTATCCAGTTCGTTTACAAGTTTTAGGGCTTTGTCGAGTTTTCGCATTTTCCAATAATAAACCAATCCACCGAAATAACCCCTGATAATATCCACATAGTGTATTTTTTCACTACTTTCCTTAAAAAAGACATAATTTTCATAAAGTGCGTTTAGATCACCCAAATAGTATCTTGAAAATGCCTTTTCGGAAAGTATTCTGTAATAATATTTGCCCTTTATTTCCAAACCCTTGTCAAGGTATTCGATAGCTTTGTCCGGTCGCCATAATTTATTTTCGATAATGCCTAACATAAGATAAAGTTTATCCACATCATCTCTTTTGTATTTTTCCAATGCGGAAATAAGTAAATTCAAAGAATCTTGGGGGTAATGTCTAATGTAATAACTACCGCGACAAAAATCCACAATTCCGTTTTCATATAATCTTACGAATGCATCCACAATTTCACCGTCGAATTTAACATTTTTGTATTTTTTTATGTATTCGATAGCTTCATAATCGGTAAAATCGTTTTTTCTATAAAGTCTTCGTGAGGTTAAGGCATCAAAAACATCTGCCACTGCGATAATTCTGGCTAATTTGGGAATGGCATCGCCTTTCAGTTTATCCGGATAGCCGTCGCCCGAGAGACTTTCGTGATGTGAACGGATAGCTTCTATCACCGGTTCTATTACCGGATGTCTTCCCAATAAATCTTCCGAATATATGGGATGTCGTTCCATTTCTATGCGTTCTTCTTTTGTTAGTGTGCTTTTCTTTTTTAATATTCTGTCTTCTATTTTAACTTTTCCGATATCGTGAAGTTTTGCCGCTAGCGACAATGATGCCAACTCGTATTCGGACAGCCCTATTTCTTTTCCGATTTCCACGGAATATAAGCGCACTCTTTCCGAGTGACCTTCGGTATATTTATCTTTGGCATCTATTATTTCCGAAAGTATGTTTGTTGTTATGAAAAATAGTTCGCTCACCGTTCTAAGAGTTTCTTCCAGATTTAATAAATTTATTTTATTTTCTTTTTTCCGCATATTTAATATACCTTTTTTGTCAATTATTAACTTACTGTTACAAATCCACAAAAATAATTTTGTTTATCAGGTCAAATTATTTGATATGACGAATTATCATTATAATGCTTACACAACGGTTTGCTTTTTCATAAGGTCTTTATTTTTTAAATCGATAAATTAATGAAAAAATTTTTAATTATTTTTTTAATAAGACACCGGACAAATGTGGAATTGATATTTTGATGAAATTGAAAAATTTTGAATTTTTGATAAAATTACATAAAAAACTTGTATAAAAATAGAATTATTTTTTATTAAACCCGTAAATTCAAATACAAGGGGAAAAAATGGAAGAGCTTATCAAAGTGGCGAAACAAGTTTCCAAAAACGCTTATGCACCATATTCGGGATTTAAGGTAGGAGCGGCGTTAAAAACCAAAACAGGTGAGATTTTTTCCGGTTGTAATGTGGAAAATGCTTCCTACGGACTTACCATGTGTGCCGAAAGAACGGCAATTTTCAAAGCTGTTTCGGAGGGATATACCGATTTTACCGAAATGGTTATCTATGTGGATTCGGATATATTATTCACGCCTTGTGGTGCTTGCCGACAGGTTATTTCGGAATTTAGCCATGACCTTAAAATTACAATCGTATCGAACAAAGAAACTTTTGTTACCGACATAAAAGAACTTTTACCTCATTCTTTTGCCCTTAATGAAAAAACCGACCCGAAAATTAAGTAACCGAAACGTTTTTTTGCATTAAATTTTATTAGAATGAAATTACATTGCAAGTTTTTGCAAAAAAACAAATAATTCGGAGGATTATATATGAATTCCATAAAAACATTCCTACTTATGCTGTCATTGGTGCTACTTTTGATGTTTATAGGCGGATTGGTGGGCGGAAGAAGCGGTGTTGTTTACGCATTTATATTTTCTCTTATTATGAACTTTTTTTCATATTGGTTTAGTGATAAAATGGTGCTAAGTTTATATCGTGCCAAGGAATTAAAAGAAAGTGACGCACCGGAAATTTTTGAAATTGTAAAAAGACTTACGAAAAACGCAAACCTGCCGATGCCGAAAATTTATCTTATACCTATGAGCCAACCTAATGCTTTTGCCACCGGAAGATCGCCCAAGCATTCGGCTGTGGCGATTTCTCAGGGGTTATTGGAATTATTGAATTATGAAGAGATAGCAGGAGTTTTGGCTCACGAACTTTCTCATATCAAACATCGGGATATATTTTTGCAAACAATTGCCGCCACATTTGCATCCGCCATATCTTTTTTGGCATACATGGCAAGGTGGGGTGCAATTTTAGGCGGAGGAAGAAACGATAGAGATAGAGGCGGTATATTGGGACTTTTGTTCATGGCGATATTTGCACCGATTGCGGCAATGATAATCCAATTGGCTATTTCAAGATCAAGGGAATATATGGCGGACGAGACGGGGGCGAAAATTTCGCAAAATCCTCTTGCTCTGGCAAGCGCTTTAAGAAAATTATCCGAATATTCTAAAAGATTACCTATCAAAGCTACCCCCACTCGTAACGCCACAGCGCATATGTTTATTGTAAAACCTTTTGCAGGGGGAGGACTTTCCGCATTGTTTAGCACGCATCCGCCCATTGAAAAACGAATAGCAAGATTGGAAGCTATGGCTTTGAAATAATTTTTTATGAAAATTGTAAAAAAACACACAACCCGACGCGTGTCGGGTTTTTTATTTTATTGAAAAATAAACGATTTTTAACGGTATGAAATTTTTTGTTTGACAATCAGCTATATAAAAAAGTTATGTCATTATAAATAAAGAAATTAAAAGCTAATATCTTATAAATAAAAAATATAGAAGAAAATATAGATTTATCTTATTAAAAAAAAAGTTAGTTATAATGCATATAGGAGATATTTATGAAAAAATTAATTTTATTGGTTTTAATAACCTACTTGTCGGTTATTAGTCTTTTTGCTTCGCCAATGCACGGAACTTATACCATTGGCGGTTCGTCACCCGATTATAATACCTTGAATGATGCCGTTAATGCTCTTTCCGCAAACGGTGTGGACGGAAGTGTTACTTTTAATATCAGAGCGGGAACTTACAACGAACAAATAACCATTCCCGATATAACCGGTACATCATCTTCAAATACAATCACTTTCACCTCCGAAACTTCGGATGCTACTTCTGTTATTATTACTCATTCGGCAACTTCTTCTTCCGATAATTTTATAGTAAAATTCGACGGTGCCAAACATATAAACTTTAATTATCTTACTTTCAGAGCGGAAAATTCATCCACTTTGGGTAGAATTATCGTATTTCTGGACGATAGCAAGTATATTGAAATAATGCATAACAATTTTTACAGTGTGGGACATAATGCACCCTATGCCGAAATTATCAGTTCCACGTTAATGGGTGATGATCATGTGGAACGTATTCAAATAAAATATAATCAATTTCAGGATTCCTCATACGGAGTCTATTTTTACGGTTATTCGTCTTCAAATTTTTATATGCTTTATATTAACGATAATTCGTTTTCCAATATCACAAAAGCGGTATATTTAAATAGTGTTAGCACAATAGAGGTAAATAAAAACACATTTGACGATGTAAACGAAGCCATTTTGGTTCAATCCACAAGTGGTGGAGCTATTAATGAAAATAAAATAAAAGCTCATGCCTCAGGCATAAATGTGGATTATGTTTCAAACTTTGAAATTTATAATAATTCCATCTATAACGATGCGGTGGTTTGGACAGGAACGCAGGGCAAGGCTTATTCTTTGGTTGTTTCAAATTCAAGCTCCACTGATGTTCTTTATAATTCTGTTTTTTTGGACAATACTTCCACAAGTATCTACTCATACGCTTTCGGTCTTTTTTCTTCTTCCTCTTGGATAAAAATAAGAAATAACATTTTTTGCAATTTGGGAAAAGGAAATTCGGTATATCTTGATAATGTTAGCACCTCGTCAAATTTCTCAATGGATTATAATAACTATTTTGTAGGGCAGGGTTATTTGGTGAAAAACGGATATTACAACACTCAATATTATTTTACCCTCTCTCAATTCCAATCGGAATTCGGTGTAAATGCGCATTCCACATCATATTATCCGGGTTTTAATTCGCTTAGTCCTTTAACTCCCTCTTCACCATGGTTGGACAATACCGGAAATTATGAATCCGCCGTAACGGAAGACATAAACGGGGTTAGTCGTGCTTCTTCTCCCGATATGGGTTGTGTGGAATTTACCGCCGACGCTTCGCTTACCACTCCGATGAGCGGCACATATAATATAGGAACGGGATATGATTATGATAATCTGTCCGAGGCGTTAAACGATTTGCTTTTAAAGGGTACTAACGGAAGCGTTATTTTAAATTTGCACGACGGAAACTATACCGGTAATTATAAACTTTATAATATTCCTTCTTCAAGCGGTTCAAATAGTGTGACAATATCTTTGGGAACGGGAAATCCCGATTTGAGTTATTCGGCTACCACTCAATACGATAATTACGTTTTCAGATTAATGGGCGGAACTACTATGTATAGCCTTAATTATCTTACTTTGGAAGCAACGGGAAGCTATTATAATAAAGTTTTGGATATAAAAGGGTATAATCGGTTTAGAATTATCGGTTGTTCTTTTACCGCACCGCAAACAACCTATGATAGTAGAGACAAGGATGTCATTAATGCTGATGATTCATATGTGTATGACGGAGAATTTTTGTATTGCGATGTAACCGGAGGGGCTTCCGGAATATATTTCAAAGCCTTTTCAAGCGATATTACTTCCGATTTGGAAATATATAGATCCACCTTTACGGATAATTATTACGGAATTTATATCCTTTATACAAAATCACCGTATATTCACGAAAATACCATTAATAATTCGGGTTATAAAGGAATTTATGCCGTTCAACTTAAAGAGAATTTTAAAATTACAAAAAATAAAATCAGTTTGGATAATTATAATGCATGCGGTATTGAGCTTAGTAGTGCAACGGGAGGTGATTCGGTTTCCGTAAGAGGTTTGGTTGCAAATAACACGATAAAATTATCCGAGAGTGTAAGTTCGGGCAAGGGAATTTCATATAGTTATTCTCAAAAAACCGATATTGTTTTTAACAGTGTGAACATTATGGGAAGTACGGGAACTAGCTCGGCTTTGTATGCTTATTCCGATAACGGTGATAACGTAATAAAAAATAACATCTTTGTATCCCACAATAATAACGGGAAAGCGGTTCTTATAAATAATATGTCTTCTACCACTCAAATGGATTATAACGACTTGTATTCGGATTCCGATGTGTTGATAAGTTTAAGCAATACATCTTATAGCAATATCGAAGAGCTTCAAAGCGCAACGGGAGAACATTTGCATTCCGTTTCCATTTATCCCTATTTTACCGATGATATGCACACACAATCGCCTTCTTTGAACGATAGAGGTGTTTATCTTTCAATAGTATCGGAAGATATTGATAATGAAATAAGAAATAATCCTCCCGATATGGGAGCGGACGAATATACTCCCGCCGCCGGCTTAACACCACTTTCGGGAACTTATACGATAGGTACTTCAAAAAGTGATTTTTCTTCGTTTACCGAAGCCGCTAACGCTTTGTCTTACAGAGGAATTTCCGATGACGTAACATTTCTTGTGGAAAGCGGGGTATATTACGAAAGACCGGAAATCAGGCAATATTACACCGATGATACAAGCCATATCGTTATTTTTAAGTCACAAACCGCCAATGCAGATGATGTTGTCTTAAAATACGGTCCCACGGTTTCGGATAGCAATTATGTGGTTTTGATTTCCGGAGCCGATCACATTAGATTTGAAGATTTATCATTTGCTACTACTTATGCATCGAATTATTATAATACCATCATCAGAGTTATGGGCTATTCGGATAATCTCCAAATTTTAAATTGCAAATTCTCAATACCCGATTCTACCAATTCCAGCCAAAACAATATTCATATTTACTTCGATTCCGCTTCTTTCACATCGGCTAGCATCGTGAATAATAGCTTTTCATACGGTTATTACGGCATTTACCAGTCTTCCGATAATTGCGAGGGAATTAGCATTGATTATAACTACTTTTCTCATACAAAAAAACCCATTTACATAACTAATAGCGGGATTTCCAATATCTCACATAATATTATGGAAGATTTTACCCAAGCAATTAATTTGGGATATATCGATAGCGGTTTTCAAATTTATAACAACAAAATGGTTTCAAACGGCTTTAACGGTTATTATGATTCTTATGATCTTGTGTATTTGTATTCTTGTAACGGAATTTCGGGAGGTCATATAAAGATTTATAATAATTTGATTTACTCAAATGATAACTACCTGTCAGGTTTAACGGGACTTACTCTTTCCAATTGTACATATGTGGATCTTTATCATAATAATATTGTTATGCAAAATAATTACGATGTATATATCAATGCATCTCGCGGACAAGCTTTATATTTGTCGGGAGATAATTTCGATGTGAAAAATAATATCTTAGCTTATCACGGAAATGGCTATGCTTGGAGTATTCAGCCTAATAATAATGCGAATTATGACATTGACTATAACGATCTATATACAGAATCGTTATTCCTTGCAAAAAACGGTCAGGATAAATATCAATCCTTGGAAGATATCAGAGGAAACAGCACATTTTCGGAACATTCCGTAAAAGCTCATCCCCTGCTTGACAGCAATCTGTTTACCACAAGTGCGTTCCTTGTGGGCAAGGGGTATTATAATCATCAATTTGCGAATGATTATAATAACGTTACGAGAAATAATCCTCCGGTAATAGGTGCCACCGAGTATTCACCTTCGTCAACCGCCGTTTTATCCGGTTCTTATTCCATAGGTAATTCGGGTTCCGATTATTCCACAATTCAACAGGCAATGGATGATTTGATAAAATACGGTTTGGGAACAAACGACGTAACATTTAACATTCAAAACGGTACTTATAATGAACAGCTCACATTGTTTTATTACCCGAAAGAAACAGGTTCAAACGCTTCCGTAACCTTTAAATCGGTATCGGAAAATGCCAACGATGTAAACATAGCTTATGATGTCGATACAAATGATGATAATTATGTGTTGAAGTTAATCGGTGTGAATGATTTGCACTTTACCCATTTGACTTTTAGCGCGCTTGATGCTACCGAAAATAAAGTTGCGGTAATAAAAGGAAACAATAAGAATCTTGTCTTTTCAAATTGTAAATTCGAAGGTTATTCCGGTAGAACAAGGAGTGTGGATAATATCATAACTTTCGACAAAGCTTCGTTTGATAATATTCAATTTACACAAAATGAATTTAACCACGGTTCTTATGCCATATATTACTCGAATTATAATTATCCCGAATATGCCTCAACCCTAAAAATAGAAAATAATACCTTCGATTCGAACAACACGGCTGCATATTTAAAATCTATTTCAAACTTATATATCACAGAAAATTCGATAAGCGGAATGCAAGGTGACGGTTTATTGCTTTATAATTTGGAAGATACACTAAAAATTTATAAGAATAGTATTAAAATATTGGGCGGTACGGTATTGAGATTGGAAAATTATACCGGAGCTTCGGATAATGTGGGTTTGATAGCAAATAACTATCTTAGAAAAAGTTCAACCACAGAGGGTTATTATGATTTGTATTTGCAGCAAGTGAATTATCTAAACGTGTATATGAATTCTTTGGTAGCTTTGGATAACAATAATGTAAAATCGCTTTATATCACTGGAACAAACTCCAATTTGAACGTTCGCAATAATATATTTTATAACAACGCCAACGGGTTAAGCCTATATGTGGCTAATCACAACGGAATTTTGAATATGGAATACAATCTTTTGTACACTACCGGAAGTTATTTGGCTTATTGGGAAGGGACATATTGCACCGATTTGGCACAATTGGTTTCTGTATCCGGTTTTAATAATTCGAGTATAAACGGCGATCCTGCATTTTTATACAATGATAAACCGGATTTGTCTTCTACTTCGTTAGCTATTGATGCAGGAAAATATATTTCGGATATAACGGAAGATATATACGGTACCACAAGAACACAGCCCTATGATATCGGTGCTTATGAATACGTAGGCGGTATTACACCGGGAGTTCCTCAAAATGTTACCATTCAAATTGTAGATAACGGATCTACCGCCCGAATCAGCTGGGATGCTTCCTCGCAAGCCACACAATATAAGGTGGAATATTCCGATAATCCTACAAACGGTTTTACAACCGCTACAACCACCACAAACACCACGGTGGATATTCCTATTTCCACAGATAAAAAATTCTACAGAGTAAGAGCAATTCACTAAATTATAAATTTTTTAATCGAAGCCCCGATTTTGGTCGGGGTTTTTTTTATGTTCTTTTGAATATTTTATTTGACATTAGATTGTCATCTAAATTTATAGCCTATTAAAAAATAAAAAATTAAACATAATGCTAAGTTGCAGACATGTTTTTGTTTATGTGGCAATTTCTTTGAAATTATGATTTAATTATAAAGGAGAAAAGATGAAAAAAACAAATTATACGGAGATGAAAAAAGCCGATAATCCTCATGGTATCAGTTCGGCAAAACTTTACGATACAAAACATGCTTTGATAATGCATTTGTTATTGAAACCGAATGAAAGCCTAAAACCTCATATCACGCCCGTGGATGTGGCTTTTTATATTTTGGAAGGCGAACCTACGATTTTAATCGGAGAAGAAAAAGAAACGTTTAAAAAAGATGATTTGATAGAAAGTCCGAAGGATATTGTTCACTGTATTTATAATGAAACCGATAAAATAGTGAGAGTTTTGGTAATGAAGCTTCCCAAACCGACTTCTCCCACCAAGTTCGTATAAATAAAGATTTTTTAGAATATTTTAACGATGTTTTTACTTTGTCATAAAGGTTGATGTCATCAATTTTTAATGGTGTTTACCTTATCTTTTGATATATTTGAACACTAAAAATATAAAACAATTGTAGTTTAATGAAATATAAATCGTTATGAAGGCTTTTTTTATTTGACAAAGAAGTTTATGGAAACTTTTTAGAACTCACTAACTAATAAAGAAAGGATTTTTATGGGAAAAAATAAAAAAACTGCAATCACACCAACGAGGGAAGAAAACTATCCTTTGTGGTATCAGCAAGTGATTAAAGCGGCTGATTTGGCGGAAAACAGTGAAGTTCGCGGATGCATGGTAATTAAGCCTTGGGGTTATGCTCTATGGGAAAATATAAAGTTTTATCTTGATGATATGTTTAAGGAAACCGGGCATAAAAATGCATATTTTCCTTTGTTTATTCCTAAATCTTATTTGGAAAAAGAAGCGGAACATGTGGAAGGTTTTGCAAAAGAATGTGCCGTGGTTACTCATTCGAGATTAGAGGATGACGGAAAAGGAAATTTGATTCCTGCGGGTAAATTAACCGAAGAATTGGTTGTTCGCCCCACAAGTGAAACAATCATAGGAGCATCTTTTAGTAAGTGGGTAAATTCATATAGAGATTTGCCTTTGCTTATTAATCAATGGGCAAATGTGGTAAGATGGGAAATGAGAACGCGTTTGTTTTTGCGAACAGCGGAATTTCTTTGGCAAGAAGGTCACACAGTTCATGCCACCGAAGAAGATGCGCGTAATGAAACATTAAAGATGCTTGATATATACGAAAAAATGGCGCGTGATTATCTTGCTATGCCTGTGATAAAAGGTGAAAAAACCGAAAGCGAAAGATTTCCCGGAGCGGTAAATACCTATTCCATAGAAGCTATGATGCAAGATAAAAAAGCCTTGCAAGCAGGAACATCACACTTTTTGGGACAAAATTTCGCAAAGTCTTCAAACATAAAATATCAAAATAAAGAAGGCAAAGAAGTGTATGCTTGGACAACCTCTTGGGGAGTATCCACAAGATTAATCGGTGCCATAATTATGACGCATAGCGATGATAACGGTATGGTGATGCCGCCCAGAATAGCACCTTCGCATATAGCGATTATTCCCATTTATAAAAATGACGAACAAAAAAAAGAGGTTATGAATTTTATACACGATTTGATAACTCAATTGAGGCAAATCAGATATTTTGATAGAAAACTTGTTGTGGAATTGGATGACAGAGAATTAACCGGCGGAGAACGTTCGTGGTATTGGATAAAAAAAGGTATTCCCGTAAGATTGGAAATCGGTCCCAGAGATGTTAAGAACAATAGCGTTTTTATGGGAAGAAGGGACTTTGAACCGAAAGAGAAAAAATCATTAACAAAAAGCGAGTTTATTGATAACATTGTTAATATTTTGGATGAAATTCATAATAATTTGTATCAAAGAGCGCTTGATTTTAGAAAAGAAAACATAAAAAAGATAGATGATAAAGACGAATTTTATAAATTCTTT
>CAZUGB010000140.1:0-7507 GCA_964619925.1 uncultured Candidatus Cloacimonadota bacterium | reverse complement strand
ATTTAATTATTGGTTTTTTCATTATTATTTTCTAATGGCACACAACTTGTGTGTATCACCTATTGTTGTTATTCCTCTTATTTGATGGGATAACAACAATAGTGTATATTTTTCTTTTATCATTTTTAAATTCCTCCAATCATTTTCAATAATTTTAATTACCTTTTTTCAGTCAAGAACTTCCAAAAAAATTCCATAAAAAAGTTGCGTACCTTTTAGAGTTTTGAAAAATGGTAACATATAAAAAAAATAACCCAAAAGGCAAACGCCGGACAAAAGTACAAAGCAATATAAAAAACGCTGAGGTGAAGAAGATAAGAAATAAGATAAAAGTCAATTGCAAAATTAATAAAAATTATAGTAAAAAATACCCGATTTTGAATCATCTTTTAAAAATGTTCGAATATAAATCTTGTAAATTTTAATCCGGAGATAAATTTTTTGGATTTGACATAAAATCGTTCATTCGGAGATTAGAAACCATAAAAAAAACAGAGGTACAAATGAATAATAGACAAAGTGGTATATTATTACACATTACATCGCTACCATCCAATTACGGAATAGGTTCATTGGGCAAAGCGGCTTATGAATTTATAGATTTTTTAAAAACTTCCGCTCAAAAATTATGGCAAATTTTTCCATTAGGTCCTACGGGATACGGAGATTCCCCCTACCAAACATTTTCCGCCTTTGCAGGTAACCCGCTTTTGGTGGATTTGGACGAATTGCTAAAAAACGGTCTGCTATCGAAGTCGGACATGAATAATTCCATAGCTTTTAATGAAGATAAAGTAGATTATGCTTTTGTGAAAGAATACAAAAATCAAATATATAAAAAAGCATTTAAAAATTTTACACCTACCAAAGATTATTATGACTTCTGCACGAAAAACAACCGGTGGCTTGATGATTTTTCTCTTTTTATGGCTATAAAAAAACATTTTAACAATGTTTCATGGTCGGAATGGGAAATTGATTTAAGATTACGAAAATCCGAAACTATAAGCTATTATCAATCAAAACTTAAAAATGAGATAGATTTTGAGAAATTTTTACAATACCTTTTTTACCAACAGTTAGACAAGGTTAAAAGATATGCAAACGAAAACGGGATTAAAATAATCGGAGATATACCTATTTTTGTAGGATATGATAGTGCCGATGCATGGGCTTATCCGGAAATATTTCTTTTTGATGACGAATTAAAACCTACATTCGTAGCCGGAGTTCCACCGGATGGTTTTTCACCCACAGGTCAATTATGGGGAAATCCTTTGTACAATTGGCAAAAACTAAAAGAAAATGATTATAAATGGTGGATTGACAGATTTTCGCATACGCTAAAAGCCGTTGATATAATACGACTGGATCATTTTTTGGGATTTGTTAATTACTGGCGAGTGAAAGCGGGTGAAAAAACCGCCGAAAACGGAAGCTGGCAACCCGGACCCAAAGCACACTTCTTTGAAACTGTGGAAAAATATTTGGGTCAACTACCCATTATCGCGGAGGACTTGGGAGTTATCACGGATGAAGTCATCAAATTAAGAGAAAAATTCGGCTTCCCCGGAATGAAAATATTACAGTTTGCATTTTACGGAGATGAACATAACCCTTATCTTCCTCACAATATCCAAGAAAACTTTGTTGTTTACACGGGAACACACGATAATGAAACCACAGTAGGATGGTATAAAAATTTACCTCAACACATTAAAGATTATGTAAATCGTTATTTAAAAACCGACGGTAAAAAAATTCATCTGGATTTAATAAAAACCGCATGGCAAACAAAAGCAAATTATGCCGTTGCACCTATGCAAGATTTTTTGGGATTGGATAATTCGGCCAGAATGAATACCCCCGGAACCACCGAAAATAATTGGCAATGGCGATTAAATAAAAAACATCTTAATGATAAATTGACAAATTGGATTTATGAACTTACTAAAAATTCCGATAGATAAGGGGAAAAAACATGATTGAACAAAATTTTATAAAAATGATTGAAGAAAGTATAAATAAACATTGGAATTTACCGGCACTTTCCGATTATAAAAACCAACCGATAAAATATTCTCAAGTTGCAAAAAATATAATAGATTTTCATAATCTTTTTAAAAAATTAAAGATCGAAAAAGGCGATAAAATTTCCATAATAGGAAAAAATTCCAAAAATTGGGCTATTACATATTTATCAGTGATAACATACGGTGCCGTTATCGTTCCTTTACTACAAGATTTTACAACTTCGGATATTCACCATATTATAAATCATTCGGATTCCAAACTGCTATTTTGTGATAGCAATATCGGTGAGAATTTAGATGAAAATGCTATGACAAATATAGAAGCCATAATTTCATTGGATAATTTTAATTTGCTTTATTCAAAAAAGAAAAAAATCTCTTTAACAAATGACGAATTGGATTTTTCGGAAAACAAGGTAACCTTTCCTCACATTTCAAACAAAGAAATTGCCACCATTATATATACATCGGGAACAACGGGATTTTCCAAAGGTGTGGTACTTTCTTTTAATAGTCTTGCCGCCAATTTGGATTTTGCAAAAAGAAATATGCCTTTAAAAGCCGGCGAAACAATAGTTTCCTTTTTGCCTGTAGCCCATGCTTTCGGATGTACGTTTGAATTTTTATTTCCATTTTCAAGTGGTTGTCATATTACCTTTTTGGGAAAGATACCTTCCCCTAAAATTATTCTAAAAGCCTTTAAGGAAATAAGACCACGTTTGATTTTATCGGTTCCTTTGGTTATAGAAAAAATCTATAAAAAGCAAATTAAACCTACACTTGAAAAAATGAAACCGTTATTAAAAATTCCGCTCATTAACCGATTAATTTACAAAAAAATTAATAAAAAACTAACAGAAGCTTTCGGAGGGAATTTCAGAGAAATTATTATCGGCGGAGCACCATTGAATAAAGATGTGGAACTCTTTTTAAAAAAAATAAATTTCAAATATACCGTGGGTTATGGAATGACCGAATGTGGTCCATTGATAAGCTATTGCAATTGGAAAACTTTTAAAATGGCTTCCGTGGGTAAGATAGTTGATACTTTGCAAATTAAAATAGATTCAAATGATTCCTTTAATGAACCCGGAGAAATTTTGGTGCGTGGCGAAAATGTAATGAACGGATACTACAAATTGGAAGATGTTACCAAAAAGACTATTGACGAAGAAGGTTGGTTGCATACGGGTGATATGGGAGTGATAGACCAAGAAGGATTTATTTTTATAAAAGGTAGAACAAAAAGCATGATATTGGGACCATCGGGTCAAAATATATATCCCGAAGAAATAGAAGCCAAACTTAATAATATGGAGCTTATATCCGAATCGATTATTGTGGAACGAAACGGCAGATTGGTGGCTTTGATATATCCCGATATGAATGAAGTGGATTCAAAAAATATCCAATCATCGGAACTGGAAAGTATCTTACAAAAAAATAAAAACATCTTAAATAAGGAACTTCCCAAATATATGCACATCTCATCGATTGAAATTCACTATCGAGAATTTGAAAAAACTCCCAAAAAAAGCATCAAAAGATATTTGTATAAATAAAGCTATTCCTCCCACCTATCATATTTGAAGATTTTTTCTTTGGGTAATCTTTTTTTACTGCCTGCAAATATCGAAACAGCCGAAGAATACAAACTTTTCTTATCTTTCGGATAACCAAAAGGAGACATAGCAACCACCTTATATTTTTTGGGAATATTCAAAATCTCTTTTACTTTTTCTTCCGAAAATGCGGCTAACCAACAACTACCGATACCATAATTCCATGCCGTTAGCATCATTTGTTGAAAAGAAATGCCAATATCCACCAAATAATAATCTTGTCCGTTTAACCTGCAACTGTTTTTGGGATTTGCAAAAGCCACAATTATCACCGGAGCGTTTTTGATAAAGAAATTTACCTTACCTATCAATCCGCTTTGTAAAGCCAACTTATTTATTATCTTTTTATCTTTTACCACCACATAACGCCAACACTGTCTATTTTGACAAGAAGGGGCAACTCTACCGGCTTCCAAAATCTCATCCAAAATTTTATCCGGTATTTTTTTATCGAGATAATCACGAATACTTTTTCTTGTTTTTATAACTTCGATAAAATCCATGATTAAGGCGTTCTTACACTTATCCCGAAATTATATGTGGTATATTTGCCCAATGAGACATCTACATTAAACTTAAAGAACAAAATCGTATAATTAATTCCAAATCGAGGTTTTAGAGAACTGTCATTTAACGTAAACTTAATATTTACGGGAACTGTAACAAATGTGGGCGGTTGATATGCTACCGTTTCGGTTTTATAATCCACTTTCATGGAAGATGAGCAATAATTCAAATTTGCATAAAATTCATAATTAAGAAGTTTTTTGCTTGCTATAAGTCCACCTGCAAATGTTTTTACCGAAACAACTTCACCTACATTTACCGAATTGACAAATCCCATAAAAGACAAATTAATCGGTAGCGGTAAATCGGGATTATACTTTAAACCCACCCCGTAAAAATAGGAATCTTTAAATGTTTCCGAATCAATTGCCGAAAGCGGAAAATACCTTAATCCCATTTCAAATCCGAACGGTAACCCCATGTTTATTTGAGGAATAATAAAAGGCATAACGGAAATATTCAATCCGTCAGGTAAATTAATATCATCAAGATTGCTCACACCCATAAAATCGGCGGAAACATTAAAAGAATTTCCTTGATTTCCGAAGATTGTAGCGGTTTCCACTTCTTCCGGCGTATATACCGATACTCCCATTGCTTCTATTTCAGGTCTATGAGCAATAAATGTTTTATCGGAATCGGGTATCAAAGTAAAATTTGTCGTTACTGTAAATTCAAATTGAAAAAGATGAAGAGATTTGGCACTATTAAACAAGCCGGAATTTACAGCCGAATTTAAAGCATAATTTAATGGTTTAACATAGCCTATACCGCTTTCATTTGCAAAATTTTGCAAATCTTCATCCAAACTTTGGGCAAATAAAATGGTTGTTAGAAAAAATACGAGATAAAAGGCTGTTGATATTTTTTTCATAAAATCCTCCGTTTTTAAAAGAAAATATTAAAAATCAATTTATATAAAAATGCCGATGTAATAGCCGCCAAAGGCACGGTTAATAACCAAGAAGCGAGAATTTGCCTTAAAAACCCCAAATTCAAAGCCTCAAAACCGTTTGCATAGCCAACGCCGGTGATAGCACCCACCACAATGTGAGTGGACGATACGGGTAATCCGAACATTGATGCCAAAAATACCGTAGTCGCCGCAGAAAAATCAACGGAAAATCCGCGAGAATTATTTAGTTCGGTTATCCCTTCTCCAACAGATTTCATAACTTTGTGTCCCCACACAGCCACACCGATAGCTATTCCCACACCGCCTAATATTAATAACGATTTTGGAACCGGTGTAGTAGATGATATTTCGTGCATTTTCCAAATTCCGTATATAGCCGCCAAAGGTCCTATTGCATTTGCCACATCATTTGAACCGTGTGCCAAAGACACATAGCAAGAGGTCATTATTTGCAATCTTTTAAACATTCCTTCCACGGCGAGATATTCGGGTCTTTTCTCTTTTGCCCGTTTTAAAATCAAATATCCTACAAAAGTTGCTACAATTGCTATTCCAAAAGAAACTATCGCCCAAAATCCCATATTTTTTTTGTGCAAAGCTTTATTAAAAAACATCAGCATAAAGATAAAAAAGGTAGTTCCTATCAAAAACGGTCCCACTTTTTTCATAGCTTGAAAGGGACTTTTTTTATGAAAAATCAAAATCACAATCAATTTAAAAACAAAAAAGGCAATAATTCCTCCGAGAATAGGAGACAAAAACCAACTTATTACGATAGCCGTAATTTTAGCCCAATTTACGGCACTCCAACCCAACGCAATAATACCAAACCCTGTCATTCCGCCCACAATGGAATGTGTGGTGGAAATAGGTAATGAAAATTTGGTTGCGATCAAAATCCAAATGGTAGCGGAAAGAAGAGCGGCAAGCGCACCTGATATCAATACATTGGGATCATTTATCAATTCGGGATTTATAATACCCTTTCTTATTGTGTTCGTAACCATTTTGCCAAAGAAAAACGCACCTGAAAATTCAAAAATAGCCGCTATTATCACGGCTTGTTTGATAGTTATCGCTTTTGCTCCCACAGCTGTAGCCATGGAATTTGCCACATCGTTTCCACCGATTGCCATTGCCATTATCAGCCCGATTATAAACGCAACGATAATTAATGCCATCCCCGTTTTCCCCCTATTATTTATTTAAAAATGCATACAAAACTTCAGCCGTATTTTCGGCTACATCCGTTATCTTTACAAAAATTAAAATCAGTTCTCTAAAAAAGATTAAATCAATCGGATTGATGTTATTTTTTTGCGAATATATCCATTTGCCAAGCTCCAAAGAAATCTTGTCCGCTTCTCCCTCTATATCTTCCACTTTTGTAATTTCTTTTTTCTCTCTTTTTACATATCTGTTTGCATAAGAAGTATCTATAACCTTTTGAAGTTCTCTTACCATATTTTCTAAAAAATCCACCGACTTTTCAGCTTGTTTTACCAATTCCATAAACTTTTCGATTATTTTATCATCTTGCAAATCCAATTTATTTAACGATAGTTTTTTGGCTACATCTTCAAACAAATCAACCAAAGTTTCCTGATTGTGTAAATAGTTTAATACGTCACTGGCTGAATATGGAGTTTTGTAATTTTTTGCAATTAATTTTCTTATATCGAATTTCAAATCGTCCGCTTTACTTTCTTGGTCGGATATATACTTTACCTTTTCGGAAATATCTTTGCCTTTAAAGTAATCATTTACCAATTCCGTAGCGGTTTTACATACATCTTCCAAAATTTTTGCATGTTCTATCAATAATTTGATAGGCGTTTCTTTTACAAACATGTTTTTAAAAAAACTTACACCCATTTTACCTCCGTTTTTTGGTTTTATCATAAAAATTGTAATAAAATATCATCAGACAAGACGGTAAGAAAAAGCGGTTTTTCTTTTTCGTTATTCTAACACATCTATAGCAAATTCAAAAAGATCATCAAATTTCTATCTTTTTATTTTTTATCTGATTCAAAAATTTTTTGTCCTGTTTTTCATCATTTTTTTACAAGTTCTAAATTTTTTATTTAACCGTCAAATTAAAAAAAGTTTTAAATCCATAGATTTTATTGATACAAAAAAAGCCCCGAGATAATTCGGGGCGATATTATTTTCCAAAATTAACCACACTTATTTTAAAAGTATCATTTTTTTTGTATATACCTTGTTTTTTAACTTCAATTTGCTAAAATATATTCCGGATGCTACATTTTTTCCGTTTTCGTTTTTTCCGTCCCATTCGAATTTATAAAGATTATCGCTTTCAAATACGCCTTTTTTTAATTCTTTTATCTTTTCTCCTTTAATAT
>CAZUGB010000139.1:0-11916 GCA_964619925.1 uncultured Candidatus Cloacimonadota bacterium | reverse complement strand
TTTCTACCTCATCCCCGGCCCTTCTCTTTGCAAAAGAGAAGGGAGCAACATTCCCCCCTCTTTACCAAAGAGGGGGTTAGGGGGAGTTTCCGGCAAGTCAAAAACTTATATTGAAATAAAATATCAAATTGACTTCTTTCTACCTCATCCCCTGCCCTTCACTTTGCAAGAGATAAGGGAGTAATTGTTCCCCCCTCTTTACCAAAGAGGGGGATAGGGGGAGTTCAAACCAAGTCAAAAACTTAGATTGGAATAAAGATGAAATTGATTTCTTTCTAACTCATCCCCTGCCCTTCTATTTCCAAAAGAGAAGGGAGACAAAGTTCCCCCTCTTTACCAAAGAGGGGGTTAGGGGGAGTTCACACCAAACCTTTAAAATGGTTGGATTTATTTGCTTTCATAAACCATTCCGAAGGTCAAGACCATTCGGAAGGTAAAATGAACAGATTATCATATAATCAACAAATTTAATCCTTAACACAACGAACGGAAAAGCCATACAAATAAAAAAATCCCGACAATTATAAGAATGTGATGTGTCGCTAATCGGCTAAATCATGAATAACTGTCATTCTTTTGTGCTTAAAAATTCTAACTCATCCTCGGCCCTTCACTTTTCAAAAGAGAAGGGAAAAACAGTTTCCCCCTCTTTACCAAAGAGGGGGTTAGGGGGAGTTCTCTCATAAATTTTTTATGGAATTGATATGGATTTATTAATTTTTCTTGCATAAAAAACATCTGTGAATTTATTGGAAAAAAAACGGATGATTAAAATATGATAAAAAGCATGATATTTTTCTTGACACCAGAACAGCGAAAAAAGATGTGTGTACAGCGTGCCGAAGTGGTGAAATTGGTAGACGCAGAGGACTCAAAATCCTCCGAACGCAAGTTCGTGCCGGTTCGAGTCCGGCCTTCGGTACCATTTTTTTTAATTGGAGGATATAAGCTGATTAAATTGTTAGAACTGATTTACCGATTTGAATTACGATTAAGATTTGGAGGATTATAATGAAAACATTAATATTAATAACGCTTGTTATGGTAATGATATTACCGATAGCTTTGTCAGCCGTATCTGAAGCGGCACCGGTTTTTCTTTTGATAGAACCCGGATCAAGATCGGGCGGTCTTGGTTGTGCTTATGTTGCTATGGCGGATGACGGATTTGCCACATATTGGAACACGGGTGCGATGGCTTTTAATAGAAAAACACAATTTGCCCTTATGCATACAAATTGGCTCGGTGATGCAGTATCGGATATTTATTTGGAATATTTATCTTGGAATCAATATTTCAACGGTATTGGCAACATCGGTATAGATTTGCTTTTTGATTCCCTCGGAGAACAGATAAGAACAAATGAACAAGGGGAAGAATTGGAACCGTTTTCAAGTTTTGAATTCGCTCTCGGTTTTGCATACGGTTATCAGCTTACACCGAAAATAGGCTTGGGAACAAACTTTAAGTTTATATACAGTTCTCTTGCACCTTCCGGAACAGGTGAACAAGAATCTTCTACCAGCGGTACAGGTATGAGCTTTGCGTTTGATTTTGGTCTAAAAGTAAAAGATTTGTTTATAGATAATCTTGATTTCGGATTGAATATTCAAAACATCGGTCCTAATATTACCTATATAAACGAAGACCAAGCTGACCCGTTGCCTTTAAATTGGAGAATGGGTATTTCTTATCATGTCTTTAATTACAAATATAACAAAGTAACAATTAATGCCGATATGAATAAACTTTTGGCAAATGATGACTTTTTCTTAGCCAGAATCGGCACGGCATGGTTTGATGAAAATTATAAAGACGAATTAAGATCTATCATTACAAATGTGGGAATGGAATACGATTACTTTGATTTATTGTCTGTAAGAGGCGGATATATAAATGATCAGGAAGGGGAAATAAAAGGATTCTCTTTTGGTATGGGAGTGCATCATGTATTTTCTTCCATTTACAGAGTAAGTGTGGATATGGCATTCCAAAGAGGGGGACAGCTTGTTGATTATAACAAAACTTTCTCTTTGTCCGTAGAATTCTAATAAAATATGAAGAAATATTTAATATTGATTTTTGCGGTATTAATTTTGATACCGCAATTATCTTTTGCAAAAAAAATTTTATTGAGAAATAAAAAGATTCAACCTAAAAAACTAAAAATTCATCCGTTACAAAAATTTTTTAATAAAAATCCCAAACATATCTCAAAATCCAATAAACTATTGTGTTTACTTATTGATTTTCAAAAAGATGATAATTCCCTAACCACCGGAAACGGCAAATTTTTAACTAAAAACGATGCGAATAGTTATCCGATAACGCTTGGTAAACCGCCTCATGATTATAATTTTTTTATGCAGGAACTTAAAGCATTAAAACATTATTATCTCGCCGCCAGTTTCGGAGCATTCGATTTGGATTATAACCTTTTTCCTAAACCCGAAAGCGGTAAAATCGCTTATACACTACCGCATACTATGGATTATTATAACCCGCCAAATGCTTCTCAAGATTTGATGATTGCCAGATTTGAAGAATATTTTCATGATATTTTTACCGAAGCGGACAAAGATGAAAACATTCATTTTGCCGATTATGGACATTTCATGGTTATTCATGCCGGTTCCGATTGGCAACATGACATAAAAGGCGATTCGCCTTGCGATATACCATCTTTTTTCATAAGGGTTTCGGATGATAAAAAAGTTTGGGTGGATAATCACACCATAAGCATAGACCATACTTGTAATGTTCCCGAAATGATAACACAAGATATTCAAGTAATATCTTCGGATTCTCAAACGGAAGTTTACGGTTACGGTGTGGTAAATGCGGTTATGGCTCACGAATTCGGCCATTCTCTGGGATTTGTGGATTTATACAGCACATTAAATAATCGTCCGGGAGTAGGTTTTTTTGATATAATGGACAGTGGCGGAAGCGGTATGTTGGGTGTAACCGAAAATGATACAATATATTACGTGGAAGGTGGTTTACCCGTTTTACCCTCTGCTTGGCATAGAATTTTGGCTTGGGAAGATAATTTTAGAGCAAGAGGTATTTTAAAAAACATTAGCGAATTGAATTTTAATTCCGATATAACGATAAATCCTGCGGAAAAACAGCTCATCGGTTTTACATCTTCAAATCCCTATTTCATAAAGGTGCCTATTGACGACAAAGAATATCTTCTTATCGAAAACAGACAGGTTGACCCCGACGGAGACGGCGGAACGGCGGTAAAATCCACTTCGGATAAAAGAGTTATTTTATATCCTATTCATAATAACGATGATCCTTCCGATACATTGGCTACCTATGAATATGATTTTCTCTTGCCCGGCTGGATAACCGACAACGGACGTTTTGTCGGCGGAGGACTTTTAATTTGGCACATTGACGATAAAATCATATACGACGAAGGAAATTATGATGCAAACACCGTAAATAGAAATTTTTATCACAGAGGCATAAAGGTAGTGGAGGCGGATAATATCCTCGATATAGGTAATATTCACTCGGCTTATTGGTTGGGAACGCCGTTTGAACCGTATTTCAGATATCAGCCGATTTTACGAAACAATGTTTTTGTGGGTTGGAATGATCAAACTTCAACGGACGGCGAAGAATTGGGTATCTTTAATGATGAATTATCTTCTTCTTCCAAACCGATTTTGCAAACAAATAACCAAAAAAGTTCTTATTTTAGAATTTATGATATAAGTTCATACCCTATCGGAGATTTACAAGAAAGAGAAATGTCTTTTAAATTCGGTATAAACGGCTATGAAAAAACATATGAACTTGATATGGAACAAAAAGATGTAACTTTGCTCGGTCCAATAAACAAAATCGGCTTTTTGGCAAATGAAGATGCGGAATTACCCATTGCTCATAAAAACGGATTTTCCATTGCAAGTTTGTCTTTCGGACAATGGCTTTTGTTTGATTTGTACGATTATAAAAACATTTCTCAAATATCGGTTATCGATTATTCCGACAATACAAAAAAATATCTTATTACCCATGAAAATAAACTTGATATAGCCGATATAGCACCGATTGCTTCTTATCAATATCCCGATACCATTATTAATTATCCGATTTATATCAAAGATACAAACGAGTATGCGGTTTCCACTTCCGATAAGGTGTATATTGGTAATGATGCCTACAATTATGAAAATGCAAAATGTTTCTATAACGGAAGCGATATTTTGATAAGCACAAATAATTTCGTTTATTTGATTGATGCTCAATCTCACAGCTTGAAAAAAACTTTCAATATCCCCGATTTTGATAATCGTTTGGAAGTAGTTAGTTTTGTGGATACTTTAAATTCCCAAAATACTGCATCGTTTGTTTTAAACAAAAAGGGTGAACTTTATAAAATTTCCGGAACAGAAATAAACAGAATATTTTCATCATCCGATTTTGTGAAGGGAGAACCCTCTCAATTGGCATTATTTACAGATAATGAAGGGTTTACCTCAATTTGTTACGGTGTAAAAGATAAAGTTTTTGCTTTGTCGTTAGACGGTTCGTTAAAATCTCATTTTCCCGCTACAATTGAAAACAACATAGAAGCTTATTCGGATGTAATGGTTATTTTGCAAAGCGGTTTGCCGTTTATGTATTTTGCCACGGAAGACAATTATATTTCTGCAATTGGTGAAGACGGTAATACCTATAAGGATTTATCCTATATTCAAACCGAAGATTTGATTCGATACGATACTTGCATTACCACGGGAAAAACATATCTAACCACAAAATATCCTGCCAATAAAATTATTCTATCCGAAACGACATCGGAAAACAAAAAAGTGATATGGCAAGGTAAAAGAAATTGTAATTTTTCCGTATTGTATGGAACTTACAAACAATATACACCTTTGGAAAATTCCAAATTAAATGCTTATGCTTTTCCGAATCCGGCAAAATTCTCTTCAATCAATTTTAGAATTTATAATGCAACATCGCAAATAGATTTATCAATTTACAATATCACGGGAAATGTGATAAAAAGAAAGACTTTTTCAAAAACAAATTACAAGTATCAAGATATACGATTTGATATTGCAAATCTTTCTTCGGGTGTTTACTTTGCTGTAATCAAATCGGGAAAAGAAATAAAAAAAATAGCTTTTGAATAGAAAAATAGGAGGAAATAATGATAAGAAAATTAATTTTGTCCCTAATTATAATTGGAATGTTTAGCGTTATTTTTGCACAGGAAAAAAGTGAAATAATCAAAACAAAATATACGCAAAAATCAGCCGCTCGCGCAATGATGTTATCTGCTATTTTTCCCGGCGCAGGACAATTCTATTCCGATAAAAAAAGTATTACCACATACATTTTTCCGGTTCTGGAAGCCGGTTTATGGTATGGCTATCTTAAATATAGAAAAAAAGGTCAGGATATAGAAAAAGATTATGAATATTATGCAAATAAAGAAGTAATAGGGCATTATGATTCCGATTCTCCCGCAATTGTGGGAGTGGCAGCTAACGAAGGAGAATTTTATCACGAGGGCGATCCTATTTATCGATATGAAAGATGGCG
This sequence comes from uncultured Candidatus Cloacimonadota bacterium, assembly GCA_964619925.1. Taxonomy (GTDB): domain Bacteria; phylum Cloacimonadota; class Cloacimonadia; order Cloacimonadales; family TCS61; genus CAZUGB01. Next base: position 6,338 of record CAZUGB010000139.1, on the reverse strand, counting down.
ACAATATGTGGCTCAGGAAAATTTAAAGCAAAATGCCAATAATCCGTTTTATGACACCCACTTCAGACTTGACGGTATAGGAAGCGACGGTCAACTTGATAATAGTATGAATACTCAACATTTCTATGAAGATATCGGAAAATACAATAAGTACCTTTTCGGTTGGTATGATTGGTTTATGATATATGGCGATTACAGAGACGATTTTACCGATTATAATTTTCATTGGGTATTGCAAGATAACGGACAAGGTAATATGTGGAATGGAAATACTTCGCCAAATGATTCCATTTCCTATTATATCAATGAAAAAGATACCTATGATGCAAGAAACGGAATTTACAGCGGAATGAGAAATAAATATATCCAAATGAGAATTGACGCCGAAGATCAATTTAAAGTTTCAAGAGCTTTTTCATACGGAATTATATTTAATCATATCTTTGCGGCGATTGATGCTGTGAGAGTTACCAAAAAAGCCAATATCAAATATTTATCTCAAAATAATTCAATAAAAGTAAAATTTATGCCGTTACTTACCGAAGACGGTATCACACCAACGGTTAGTCTAACCAAAAGGTTCTTTTAGATGAAGAAATTCGTTTTGATTGTTATTCTTGTTTCTTTGTTTTTTTCTTTGAATGCGGAGAACAAGAAATATTCACTTAAAAAAGCTATCGCCGCCTCTCTTATTTTTCCGGGAGGTGGTGAATTGTATGTAAAAAAGTATAAAACCGCCGGATTTTTTATATCCTCGGAATTAACCGTGTTATTTTCTTATATCAGATTAAAAAATCAGGTTGAATACGAAACAAATACATATAAACAATTTGCCTACGCAAAAGCGGGAATTCCCAAAAAAAGCGATAAGACAAAATATACTTTGGCATCGAAATGGATGAGTAGCGAAGATTACAACAACTATATCAAAATGAATGGCAGAAATTATTTTGTGATATATTTGGGTGATCAACAAGCTTATGAAGAATATTTGGCGAAAAATCTTATTCCGGAAGATGAAGGTTGGGATTGGCACAATTCAAAAAATTGGCAAAAATACAGAAAATACAGAACCAATACCCAAAATTATAAAATTTATGCCAATCTCATAGCGAGCGGTTTTGTAATAAATCGATTAATCAGTATGATAGATAGCATAATATCGGTAAAAAAATTAAATGGATTAAAGATTTCGGCAATGCCGAATTTACAAGAAAAGGGGATAAAAATTGGCTACACATACAAATTCTAAAGTTATAAGTGTGCTATTTCTTTTGCTGGCTTTTTGCAGTGTATTATCAGCCGGTGATGTGGGGAAAAAAGAATTTATTAAATCACTTGTTCTGCCCGGTTGGGGTGAAGTTAGCTCAAATCACTCTTCCGGCTATTTTTTTATCGCATCCGAAGCCCTTATTTGGTCTTCAAAGTTTTATTGCAAACAAGAACAGAATTTAAAAGACGAACAATCTTATCTGCAAGCTTTGAAATATGCTCATATAAACAGGGATGTCAGTTTTGACGAAACTTATATCGAATTATTAAAAAGATACAATTCATCCGGTTTTGAAAGCGGAGGTTACAACGAGCAAGTGCTAAAACAAGCTGTGGAGCTTTTTCCCGATAGCAAAGAAGATCAGGATTTGTATATCGAAACACATAAAATCCCCGACGAAAAAGCTTGGAATTGGGACGACAGATACAAAAGACACGACTTTGCCGTGATGAGAAAGAGAATTTTACAATATTCCAATTATCTCAAAATATCCACGGGTTTATTATTAGCAAATCGCCTGTTCAGCTTAATTAATTTAACCAGAATTAATAAGGTTATGAAGATGGATGTGTCTTTAAATAAAAATTTGGATACGGTGGTTTCGTTAAAAATCTCTTTCTAACGGAGGTAAAATGCCGATTATTTTGGATGGAAAATCACTTACATTAGAACAGATAAATCAAGTGGTGAATTACAACGAAAAGGTGGAACTTTCGCAAAAATCAAAAGAAAATGTAAAGTTTTGCAGAGATTATGTGGAAAATATTATAAAGGAAAACAGAACCGTTTACGGTTTAACCACGGGTTTCGGAAAATTTGCTACAATCCGAATAGAGCCGGATAAAGTGGATAAATTGCAAGAAAATTTGATTTTAAGCCATTCCACAGGTGTGGGCAATCGTCTGTCAAAAGATAAAGTGCGTGCTATGATGTTACTTCGGATTAACGTATTAGCCGCGGGACATTCCGGTATTAGACTTTCCACTTTGGAAACATTGATTAAGATGCTTAATTGCGGTATTCATCCCGTAATTCCCGAAAAAGGTTCCGTGGGAGCCAGTGGTGATTTGGCTCCGCTATCTCATCTTGCTTTGGCTTTGCTCGGTTTTGGTAAAGTGGAATACAAAGGCGAAATTATTAATGCCAAAGAAGCTCTTGAAAAATGTGATATAAAACCGGTGAAACTTAAAGCAAAAGAAGGTTTGGCATTAAATAACGGCACACAATATATGACGGGAATTACCGCTTTAAACTATTTGAAAGCGGAACATTTGGTAAAAATAGCGGATATTATAGCGGCAATTACTACCGATGCGTTCAAAGGTACACCGGATGCTTTTGATGAATTGGTTCATAAACTACGACCATACCAAGGGCAACAAAACTCTGCTAAAAATATCTACAATTTACTTCAAAACAGTCCCCTAAGAGATTCGCATAAAAATTGTGAATATGTACAAGATCCGTACAGCATAAGATGTACCCCGCAAGTACACGGTGCCGTACGAACCGCTCTTAAATTCGTAAAAGAAATATTGGATGTGGAAATAAATTCCGTAACCGATAATCCTTTGATTTTTCCCGAAGAAGACAGAGTAATATCGGGAGGGAATTTTCACGGAGAACCCGTAGCGTTTGCCGCGGATACTCTCGGTTTTACCGTATCCGAACTTGCCAATCTTTCCGAAAGGAGAATGGAACAGCTTTTAAATCCCGCATTAAACCGCGGTTTAAATCCATTTTTAGCAGGAGAACCCGGACTTGATTCCGGATTTATGATAGCACAGCTTACATCGGCATCTCTTATTTCGGAAAATAAAGTGTTATCGCATCCCGCATCGGTGGATTCCATACCTACTTCCGCAAATCAGGAAGATCATGTAAGTATGGGAGCCACAGCCACGCACAAAGCTTCCACAATAATAGAAAATACGGCTTATGTATTGGGTATAGAGCTTTTGGCGGCTTTGCAAGCTTTGGAATATCGAAAAATACCTTCTTCACCGATTATAGAAAAGATAAAAGATTCGATTCGCAAAAAAATAGCACCAATGAACAATGACAGATATTACAACGATGATATTATCAAAGCCAAAGAGATAGTGCTTTCAAACGAAATCATCGATATCGCAAGCGAGTTCATAAAGATTTTATGAAAAAATATTTTTTTTTGATAGTCATAGTTATTTTATTGGTTTCGGGATGTGTTTATTACAATACGTTTTTTAATGCGAAAAAGGCATTTAAAGAAGCGGAAAATATAAGGAAAACGCAAAAAAATTCAAGCGGAGCTTTGAGCAAATATAATATCGTAATAAAAAAATGCGCCTATATCGTAAAAGAATATAAAAATAGCAAATATGCCGATGATGCTCTATTTCTTTTGTCCAAAGCTCTTTTTTATAAAGGTTCAAACTATACGCAGGCAATAGAAAATTTGGAACAATTGATAGAGTTTTATCCCGAAAGCGAATTTGTTCCCGAAGCAAAAATTTATATAGCGCGTTCAAAATATAAACTTAATAAAAAGGAAGAAGCATATCAATATCTTGAAAAAATGCTTAATTCCAAAGTGGACGACAAATACAAAGCCGAAGCATTGTTGTTATTGGCAAAATATTATGATCAGGATGAAATTTACGATAAGGCGATAGAAAAATTAAATACCCTTATAAAGAATTATCCAAAAAGTGAACAATATCCCGATGCTCTTATTACAATAGGAAAGATTTATATCAAACGGAAAGAGTATAAAAAGTCTCTGGAAGTTTTTGAAAAAATATACAAAACCAAACGCTTTTCCAAACATATTCATCTTGATGCTCAATATTATATTGCTTTGAACTATTATGAACTGAAGGAAACCGAAAAAGCTCTAAAAATTATCACGAAATTGCTTCTTAAAGAAACACGTTCAAGAGAAATCCCCAAATTAAGAATGCTAAATGCAAAGATATTGGTTCAAAAAGGCGAATACGACAAAGCCATTACATTGTTTCAAGCGATTATGAAAGATAACCGAAGAACAAATTTTTCTGCCGAAGCCGCTTATTACATTGGCGAAACCTATTTTACCTATCTAAAAAATTATAAAAAAGCGATAGAATTTTATAACAAAGTAAAAACAGAGAAAAATAGTTCGGAATTTGTGGAAGATGCTATTATAAAAAGTGCTATTTCAAGCCAAATAATTCAATATTATAATCCCACAAAAAATATCGATCCGTTAAATCTTTTAAATCAACAAATGAAATTGGGAGAATACTACTTTGATATTCTAAATCAACCCGATTCCACGCTAAAAATTTATAGAGGAATTTTTGCTTTTAAGGATACTTTGAAAAGCAAACTTGATTCGCTGGTAGCGGAAATAAACCGAAAAAGCGCTGTGGTGGATACCACCGATTCTTTGAATTACAAAGCGAAAGACGAGCTTAACGCATTAAAAGACAAAGAAAAAAGTTTAATAAATATTATGGAAACCTACAATAAAAAGATTTTGCCTAAAATTTATTTTAATGAGGTTTGGCTATATCTAAAGAGTTATAAAGATACCTTAAAAGCAAAAGAAATCTTTAATAAACTAAAAGAAAAATTTCCCGAAAGCAGAGCAAGATATGCCGCAAAAGCCCTTTTGGAAGGTAAAACCCCTCGGTACATTACGCCAAAAGAAAAAGAGGAATGGAAAATTTATCAAACAGCAATTGCCGAAATGGATTCGCTGCCGCAAAATGCTTTGCAAAAGTTAAAGAAAATATCGGAAAGTAAAGATAAAGAGATATCCGAAAAATCAAAATTTGCCTTGGGTTATATCAGCTTGTTTGTGATGCGTGATACTTTGAATGCAAAAAAATACTTCGACCAATTGATTGATAATGTTACCTACTCATCATTTATCAAAAAGTTTTACAATGGGAAAAAGTTTACCATAATAGACACAATGCATATTCCCGATAAAATAGAAATTGATGATGACAAATCAAAAAAGAAATGAGTTTTGTACTTTTTTCAACGAGCAAAATTCCGTTCTAAAGTTTTTATTAGTATTGTTATTATTAACCGTTCTCTTTTTTTTCGATATCAAACGTTTTCTTTTTTTGTTTATATCGAGTGTTTTGTATTTTTTGCCTTGTGTTAAGCTTTTGGCCGAATGGCTGAAATTATCAATGAGATTGGTTCCTCTGTTTATCACTTTATACCTTTTTGTTATTATCTTCGGAATGGATTTTATCAAAGAAAGCTTATTGATTTTAAAAATTTTATATTTACTGTTAATATCCGTTTATTTTTCCAAAACTGCAAAGTATTATTTTATTGATATTCCCATTTTGCAAACCAATAGATATTTAAAAGACGTTTATCGTTTTGTTTATCTGGTTTTTTCTTTCGTACCGCTTTTTATAGAAAGGATTTATAGATTAAAAAAGAAAAATTTGGAAAATGTGTTTGACGCTTTAATCGGCGTATCGGATAAAATCGACATTCAAAACGATTTGCCGCAAAAAAAGACAAAGCGTGAATTTTGGAGTTTTTCAAACCTCTATCTTATGCTCTATTTTACTATGATTTTTTTATTAATTGAGATATGAAAAGATATGTTTTAAATTTATCGTATGACGGAACCTTTTTTAAGGGTTGGCAAAAACAAAACGGACAGCGAACGGTTCAGGCGGAGTTGGAAAAAGCACTATCGGAAATTGCCAAAAAACCTATTTCCGTATTCGGAGCCGGAAGAACAGATGCAAGCGTTCATGCCATTAATCAATTCGCACACTTCGATTTTGATATTAATATGACCGAAAATCAGATTCGTTTGGCGCTTTTATCAAAATTGGATAAAGATATAAAAATAAAAAATGTTTTTGCTGTATCCGAAGATTTTAATGCTAGGTTTAGTGCCAAATACAGAGAGTATATCTATCTGTTAACTTCCAACCAAACGCCTTTTACTAGATATTACAAAACCTATACTTCTATCTCATTGGATTTGGAAAATATTCGTAGGTATCTACCGATTTTTATAGGAGAATACGACTTTTCAGCATTTTCCAAGAAAAATCCCGAA
>CAZUGB010000138.1:0-3056 GCA_964619925.1 uncultured Candidatus Cloacimonadota bacterium | reverse complement strand
TCTGTTCTGTCGTATATAAACAAATTATCCACAGAGTTATCCACATCTGTACGATTGAATATTTCTACCCATTCGTTATCGTCGTTTTTCGGTTTTATCATCAATTCATTCAAAATGACAGGTGATGACCCGATTAAAATGCCATAGTCTCGGGTGTTGTTCTCTAAGTTATTGTCATTCAAGCAATTAATCTCCGCCCTTAATGTGTGATAACCGTTTGCCACCGATTGAATTTGATAAAAAATGTAAGTTGAGTCGCCTATGTTAATGTAAGGTATTGTGTTTTGTGATATAACCTTTTCATCCATAAAAAAATAGAGAACAGCATCAAAGTTATCCACATCTATTGTTGATAAATTTTTGATAGTGGCAAATAAGAAAAACGAGTCGTTTTGCTTTTCATAATGAAAATCGCTTATAGCCAAATCTACGGGAACAATATTTGATTCTTTCGGGGAAGGATTTGAGCAATCGAACCAATCTGATGCTAGATTATTATCAATACCGTCTCTTATTCTGGCTATGGAATGTCCTTGCGGAACATTTTCGAATAGCTCTGTTCCCACGGGTGAAGTGTCATCTGGCAAGTTATTTGAATTAGGGGAGTCATACAAAATTGTATCGGTATAATTTTTGTCGGGTGAAATAATACGTACACCGTCGGTTGCCGAACCACCGTTTTGAAATGCCAAACTGGTTATTATATCGGCCGTTTGAACGAATTGTTCGCCAACTAAATAAAATGAATGACTGTGAATGATAATATTTCCTTCAAAAGTAAAACAAGTTTCAAATTCCGAACCTGCTTTTTGAATTTGCCAACCGTCCAAATTTATATTTTCGTCCGAAGGATTATATAATTCAATCCACTCATATCCGCTATCACTACCGGACGGGTTGTAAAGCAGTTCATTGATAACTATTTGAGCCGCAAGAAAATATCTGCACAAAAAAATTATAAAAAGTGCAGTATAAAATTTCATATCATAAAAAGATTAGCCTTTCAATCCACTGGAAGCAAAACTGGCGATAATTTGTTTTTGAGCAATTAGGAAAAGAATTATTAGGGGTAAAATACTAAAAGTGGATGCTGCCATAAGTAATGCGGTTTGGGCGGAAGCTTCTTGTGAAAAATAACTTAATCCCACTTGCAAAACTCTGAGTTTAGGGCTGTCTGTCATAACAAGAGGCCACATAAAACTATTCCAACTGCCTATAAAACCGAAAATAGCCGTGGTGGTAATAATCGGTTTGGATAACGGTAAAGCTATTCTCCACAATGTCCCGAATCTGGAACAACCGTCAATAGCCGCCGCATCAAATAAATCCTGCGGTATGGTTTTAAATTGTTGTCGCAATAAAAAGATAGTAAAAATGTTTGCAATCCAAGGTATGATAAGAGCCTGATAAGTATTTAACCAACCGATATGATGCAAAAGAACATAAGATGGAATCAAATATACCGGTTGTGGTACCATCATCATACTAATAAAAAGATAAAATAATGTTTCTTTGCCTACGAAACGCATTCTGGCAAAAGCGAAAGCCGCAAGGGTTCCTGTTATTAATACCCCTAAAACAACACAAACGGATACGAAAATAGTATTTAAAAAATATCTTCCGAAAGGAACCTTGTTAAAAGCAATGGAATAATTTTCAAAGTGGAATTTTATCTTTGTTTTCTTTTGCAATTCGGATACGGGAACTTTTACATAAGATTTTATGATATGATCGGAATCATCCAAAATGTTTACATAAGCATAATCGCCTTCTTTCATTATCACTTTCACTCTTCTCGGTTTGCCGTTTTCAATTATTTGTGTATAATGTTCTATCGGCAAAAATCCGATGTTACCTTTGTTTACTTCCAACTGTGATTTAAAGGAGGTAGAGAGCATCCATAAAAAAGGAATTATCATTGCCAATCCGGTAAAAATCAAAACTATGTACAAGAATAATTTTTTCATAATGTGCTCCCCCTAATAATGAACCTTTTTTTCCAATTTCTTTTGAAGAAGAGTTAGCGATAATATTATAACGAAAAGAACCAAAGCGATAGCACTTGCATAACTCAAATCATTTGATTCGCCAAAACCTTTTTCAAAAAGATAATAAACAATAACCCTTGTGGTTCCCAATGGTCCGCCGATTGGTGGTCCTGTCATCAAATAGATTTGCGAGAATACTTGAAAGGTTGTAATCGTGGTCATCATTAAAATATAATATGAAGTGGGTGAAATTAAAGGCCAAGTAACGGAAAAGAATTGTCTTATCTTACTTGCTCCGTCGATAGATGCGGCTTCATAATAAACTTTGGGGATGTTTTGTAATCCCGCAAGATAGATTATGGTATTATATCCCAAACCCTTCCAAACGGAAACGATAATAATTGCAAACAAAGCCAGAGAAGGACCGCCTAACCAATGAGGAACATTGATGCCGAATTGACCGAAAAATAATTGGAAAATACCGCGGCTTTCGGCTAACCAACCCAAAGGATGAAAACCCAGTTTTGTCAAAAACCAATTCGCCAAACCGGTTTGTTGATTGAAAATGATTTTCCACACAATGGATATTGCAACCATAGAGGTAACCGTAGGGATAAAGAACAAAGAACGGAAAAATCCTTTTAATTTTTTTACATTATTTAGCAATGTAGCCAAAATTAAGGACAAAAACATACTTATCGGAACGATGAAAATTACAAGATAAAAGGTATTTAATAAAGATTGCCAAAAATCGGGATCATGAAAAATTTTAAAATAGTTGTGCAATCCGACAAATTTGCCTATACCGTTTACCGACCATTCGAAAAAACTGATTATAAAAGATAAAAGAATGGGTATAAGCCTAAAAATAAAGACAATTGCAGCAGCGGGTAAAATATAAAGATACGGGAAAAAATCCTTTTTTTTCTTTTTATTTTTTATTGATAATGAGTTACCTATAGCTACGTTCTTTTCTTTTTTGTTAGCCATCAAAGCCTTCCCTTCAAATTTTTTTCTAAAAATCAAAAATGTTTTTCTGATAAAAAATGAAATATTTTTTATTAAAGT
>CAZUGB010000137.1:0-4004 GCA_964619925.1 uncultured Candidatus Cloacimonadota bacterium | reverse complement strand
AATAAAAAAATTAGCCGACGAATCCGTAGTAACGGATGATTTTCAAAAACCCGGACACGTCTTCCCTTTGATAGCGGAAAACGGAGGTGTTTTAAAAAGAGCCGGACACACGGAAGCGGCTGTTGACTTGTGTAAGCTGGCAGGACTAAAACCCGTAGCCGCAATATGCGAAATTATTAAAGACGACGGTAGCATGGCAAGATTGGATGATTTAAAGGAATTTGCAGAAAAATATGATATAAAACTCATTAGTATCAGAGATTTGATAGCTTATAGAAGAAGAAATGAAAAATTAATCAAACGCTATTCCGAAGCAAATTTACCTACTCGATACGGCGAATTTAAAATAATTACATACCAAAGTTTGGTTACCGATGAATATCATGTAGCTTTGGTAAAAGGTAATGTTGCAGGTAAAAAAAATGTCTTGGTAAGAGTTCATTCGGAATGTTTGACCGGAGATGCTTTATTTTCTACCAGATGTGATTGCGGAGAACAATTGGAATATTCTTTCAGACGCATCCAAGAAGAAGGCGAAGGCGTGATAGTTTATATGAAACAAGAGGGAAGAGGCATAGGTTTGCTTCATAAAATAGAGGCATATCATTTGCAAGATCAAGGTAAGGATACGGTGGAAGCAAATTTGGCATTAGGGTTCAAAGAAGATTTGCGAGATTACGGACTGGGAGCACAAATTTTGCAGGATTTGGGACTTACGTCAATTCGTCTCTTGACAAATAATCCCAAAAAAATAGTGGGTCTATCAGCTTATAATTTGGAGATTGTAGAAAGAGTTCCCATAGAAATTGCACCGAGAAAAGAAAATCAAAATTATCTTAAAACCAAGAAACTTAAAATGGGACACATATTAAAAAAGGTATAATAAATTTTAAGAGAGGATAGATGATAATTTTAAAAGGTTTGTTCTTTATTTTGGCTAATGTTTTGATAGGATATGTTATTCTGTTTTTAACAAAGGCTTTTCTATTTTATCCTACAAAAGAAAAATATTGGAACGGGAAAAAAATACCTTTTACCCCCGGATTTCTATATAGAAAACAAAAATGGCTTATAAACAAATTACAATCGTTATTGGATGATTATCTTACAGAGTGCGAAGATTATACCGTGAAAAGCAAAATTACCGGTTGGGAAGACAAGGTATATGATAAATCTTGGGAAAAATTTGAATTTTTTGAAAAACCTCGATATATTCCCTCTTCGATAAAAAGACTAATGCACTATTATGCTTCGTTGTTTGTTTATGAAATATCAAGGCAATTTTTAAGAAATTTTGTACCTTATCTTATAGAAAAGTACAATGCTCAAAAATATATAGATTTAACCGATAAAAAGTTAAATGTTGATATGATTTTGGATTTTTTTAATAAAAAGATTTATAAATATCTGCTTTATGCAGTGGTTGCTTTTTGCGGTTTAATTGGTTTATTTAATATGATAATCTATTTTATTATTCATTAGGATGAAAAACGAGATGAAAAAACTGATTTTAATTCTTTTCTTATTTATTCCGTTTGTGCTGTTTTCCCAAAAAATAACTCTTGAATATTTAATTGATAAGGGATTACAAAATTCATTGGATATTATGCAAAATGAAAATGATTTGGCGTCTCAAAAAACAAACCTGATTACTTCATATCTAACATTGCTTCCTTCCGCTTCCGTGAGTGCTTCAAAGAGTTATCCGAACGGTGAAGAGAATAATATTTCCGCCGGTTTTTCTTTGGGAGAATCGTTTTCGTGGAATGATGGCAGATATTTTAGTATAAAAAATGCAATTATTAGTAAAAAAAATGCGGAGTTGAATTTTCAAAATAAAAAAAGAAATTTCATTTATTCAATCTTTTCAAAATATATAGCGATATTGCAGGCGGAAAAGAATTTGGAGATTCAAAAAGAAAATTTAAAAATCCAAAAAAATCTTTTGGAAAGAACAAAACTCAAATACGAATCGGGTGAAGCGAATAAATTGGATTATCAACAAGCGCAGATTTCATTTTTATCCATGAAAATTGACATCAACAAGGCAAAAAACGATATAGAAAATTTAAGATATGACTTGTTTTCGCTTGTAGGTATAGAAGATGAAAAACAATCATTAGCCGATATTCGATTTGATATTAATAAATTGCCCGAAATAAAAAATTTTGAAGAAAATAATGAAATAAAAATTGAAAAAAACAATCTGATAATTTCCGAATTATCGCTGTTGCAACAAAAATTAAATCTATTCCCGTCGTTAAGTGTGGGATTCAGTTATAACTATTCAAGTTCACCTTATTATGATTTTCTAAACTTTGATAATTATATGAAATCTCATTCGATTAGTATTTCATTCAGTTACGGCTTATTTGATATTCCTACAAAAAAATTAAATTTTAATTTGGCAAAAAGGCGATTTTATCTTCAAAAGTTATTTCTGGATAAAAAGATAAAAGACACGAAAAACGAAGTATCAAAAATGAAAAAGGATCTTGAAGCTTTGTATCAAACATATCGAATGCAAAAGGAAAAATTATCTCTGGCAAAAGAAAATTTTAAAATGGCAAAAGAACAATACGATGCGGGTTATATAAGTTTATTGGATTATGACAGGAGTAAAATTGATTTTATGAATAGCAAAATATCCTATAATCGAACTTATTACAACATAATTCTAAAATTAGGTCAAATAGATATGAAATTATCACAAAAAATATTCGGAAAATGGTAAGGAGTAAAATAGATGAAAAAAAATAATGTATTGATAATTCTTTTTTTGGTATTTGTCGTTGTTTTCGCCGTTTCGGTAAAAAAAAGAAAAGAAAATTACGGCGGTACCGTAAAACGCGTGAATATCACTCAAGAAAAGGAACTGAAAAACGATGATGCCAATGACAGAAAAAATGCTACCTCGACTTACAATAAAACGACTTTAAATAATATCGTTAATGTTCAAAGACAAAATGCAATTACACAAGCGGTAAAAAAGGTAGAGCCGGCAGTGGTTAGTGTGAATGTGATAAAAACGAGAATTGTAAAAAGATATGCAAATCCGTTTAACGATCCTTTCTTTGGTTTTTTCGGCTATGTTCCTTATAAACAACAGATAAAAGGTATCGGTTCCGGTGTAATCATAAATAAAGACGGTTATATCGTTACCAATGCCCATGTAGTGGAAGGAGCTACCAAAATTAAGATAATTCTTCCCGACGGACGCGGTTTTGATGCACAACTTACCGGAATAGATAAGGTTCATGATATTGCGGTTTTAAAGATACAGGGAGATAATCTTCCGTATGCCAAGCTTGGAGATTCTTCGGATTTGATTATCGGAGAGTGGTCTATTGCAGTGGGAAATCCATACGGATTTTTGATTAAAGATAGCAAACCGACCGTAACGGTGGGGGTAATCTCTGCGGTAAATAGAGATTTTGCACCCAAGGAAGACGGAAAAATATACAAGAATATGATTCAAACCGATACGGCAATAAATCCGGGTAATAGCGGTGGTCCGTTGGTTAATGTGTTAGGTGAGGTAATAGGGATAAACAGTTTTATATTTTCCGAATCCGGTGGAAGTATCGGGTTGGGATTTGCCATTCCGATAAATACTGTGAAGAAAATTTCAAAAGAATTGATAAAATACGGCAAGATAAGAGAAATCCATTTCGGGTTTAAAATACAAAATATCACACCGCTTATTGCCAGCTACTTTCATCTCAAATCGTCCGAAGGTGTGATTGTGGTTCAAATAGAAAAAAAAGGTCCGGCTGATAAGGCGGGTTTAAAACGCGGCGATATTATCATTAAAATCAATGATACCGATATAAAAAATTCTGAAGATGCGGAAATTGCGGTGAGTGATATTACCGTGGGAGATACTATCCTGATAATTGCCAAAAGAAAAAACAAAACCGTAAAAATTAAGTACAAAGCAAATTATAGATAACTTTGGAGATTGTGATGTTAAAAAAAATATCTGTTTTTTTGATTTTAATTTT
>CAZUGB010000136.1:0-4393 GCA_964619925.1 uncultured Candidatus Cloacimonadota bacterium | reverse complement strand
AAAAGATTTTAGCCAATATGCTTTATCTATCTCTTTTAATTGATTATAATTATCCAAAAAAGTTTTTGCTAAATATCTGAATTTATTAAAATCTTTTAGTGAAGCCCAAAACAAGAGAAAATGAATCAAATCGAATTCGGTGTTTACTTCTTCACAATCCGAAAAATCCACAATATAATATCTATCTTCGGATTGGCAGTATAAGAAATTTTTTAAATTGGTGTCGTATAAACAAATTTTATGACCGAAAAACTTATGGAAACTATAAAATAATTCTGCAAGTTTGAAAAAATTGTTATTCTCATCTAAGATTATAGGATTACTTTCTATTAGTTTCATTTTGATTGATAAAGAATTTGAAGAAATGAAAGAGGGTGCAAATTCGGGTTTTTTCAAATAGACAAAAAGTTCTTTTTGGTATTCGGTATATGATTTAAAAAACTTTGTAACGGTTTTTTGATCATAATCAAAAATCAGTTTGTTTTTTTTAGTGAAAATTTCTTTAATCATATATCTTTATAGTGATATTTCCTTTTTCACAGTTATCCAAATTTCTCACAATGGAAGATGTGGCATCTCGTAGTATTCTTTGAACAAAAGGTACTATTTTAATTTTTTGCCCGTTTATAAATAGTTCTGCAACCTCGTGTCTATCGGCAATGCAATCACTTCGTTTTCTTTGACCGGATAAAATCTTACCTACCATTTCATAGCAACTCATTCCGCATTCGGAACAGCATTTGGGATCTGCAAGGGGTAATACATCAAAAACCTTTTCCTCAATGAGATCAACCAATTTTATCACATCAATTTCCGAAGAGATAACATTGAATACAGGTAAGTTTTTGTATGAATTATTTTTTTGAGAATAAATTCCTGAAATAGCAAAAACCGTTTCATCAATCAATTCGGATAATTCGTTTTCATTTTTTGCACAAATTATTCGTGGAAGAGGTTCGTTTCTCATTCCCTCGATAATTACCCAATCAGCTTGCAAATGGTATAAGATTTCGTTTAAATTTAATTTGTCGTGCCAAATTAGATGAGTTTCGTTTAATCCTCTTGCAACCACAGTATTTTGGCTACTGTGCCAATGTTTCCAAGTATCCGTTCCTATCTTTTCCATTGCAAAATCTTTGTTATGTATATCCTTTATTGATACAACACTGTAATGACGTTTTTTTAACTCATTGATTATTGCTATAACCGTAGCGGTCTTGCCGCTTTTTGAATAACCCGATACGCTTAAAACTTTCATTATACCCCCGTTATATGCTTAATTTAAAGATTATTATTGTTACAAAAGCGATAAGAACAATTGTTTGAATTATCAAATCATTTTTTGATAACTTATTCCCATATAAATATGTTCGACAATTATTCAATCTGAAAGCTCTCAAATCCATTGAGGCGGCTCGTATTTTAATATCGTGCAAAGCTTTTGCCAAAACCGGAAAAACCAATTCGGTAAAAAGACTTAATCTTTTTTTTAGCGATAATGTCTTAAAGTCTATTCCTCTTATTAACAAAGCTTCTTTTGCTTTTTTTATCTCTTTTGAAAACATAGGAATAAAGAAAATTACCGTGGAAATCAAAAAGGCTATCTCATAGGGTATTTTCCATGCGTTAAAAGCGGATAGATATTCCTTGTAGGTTCTATCGGATAATAACAAAGCGGCTATTAGTATCAAGGTAATTCGCAGTGAAGAAGTTATACCGTATATGATACCTTCGGTTGTTATTTTAAAGATACCAAAATAAACTAAAGGCTGTCCACCCCTTCTGAAAACGATTTGGAATATAAAAAGTAGAATAATTAATTTGATAATGCGTTTCAAACTAATAAGCTTGTTAAAAAATCGGGATTTTTCTTTGACGATAAGTAATATCAATCCGATGCCGAATAATGACAAAAGAAAACACAAATCTTGAAACATTACCGACAACGAGGTGATAAAAATTACGATAATCAATATCGTTCTAACGTTTAAACTTTTCATCTTTAATAAATTTTCCGTTTTCCAAAATAATAAAATAATCCGCTACGGATGAGAAAATTTCGGGATTATGAGTAACGATTAATGCGCCTTGTTTATTTTCTTTTTTATTTGATAAAAGATTTAAAAAGATTTCGCGGGAATTTTTGTCCAATCCGGAAATCGGTTCGTCGATAAGCCAATATTTTTCGGGAAAAAGTATCAAAGAGGAAAGCCCGACTTTTTTTGCTTCACCGCCGCTTAATTGCCATACGGGAGTATCTTTTTTGAATGATAACTCAAAGATTTTCAGAGCGTTGTATATCTTTTTCTCATCGATTTTTTTTTCATTAAATAACCATAATTTCAAATCTTCATAGGGTGTGGTTGCCACCAAATTATCTTTTGGTTCTTGTTTGTGATAAATGAGATATTTCGAGATTTGCTTTATGGAAAGAATTTTTAAAGATGTTCGGTTTAATAAAATCGTTCCCGAAAAGTTTGTTATCAATCCGCTTAGTATTTTTAGAAAAGTTGTCTTTCCCACACCGGTTTTTCCCGATAAAACCGTTATTCGGGATGTGGAAATTTCCATATCAATATTTCTAAAAAGCAAATCGGTGTATCCGAATGAAAAATCACTTAATTTTATCATAATATTATCGCTTTGTTTGAAACGTTCTTTATTTCATTTGAGTGTGAAGACACAAAAATAATTTTTTGTTTTTCGGATAGATATTTTATTAATTCGATAACCGTTTTTTTATATTCAAAAGAAAGTCCCGATAATGGCTCGTCCAAAAGGAATATATAAGGAGAAAGCGTAATAAGGGATGACAAAGCAACTAGTTTTTTCTGTCCGTAAGAGAGAGAATGAGTTTTTTGATTTTTTAGGTGAGAAATATTTAAAAGTTTTAGTGAATCATCAATACGCTTTTTTATTTCGTCCGTGGAAAGGCAAAGATTTTCGGGAGCAAAAGCCAATTCCGATTCCACATCAGCGGCGATAAGTTGTTTTTCGGCATCTTGAAATAGCAAAGATGTGTAAATAGCGGTTTCATTGAGTTTTAGCGTAGAGATATCGATATTATCAATAAAAATTTTGCCTTTTAGATATCCGCTTGTCATCTTGGGAATAATACCGCATAATATCTTTAACAATGTGGATTTTCCGCTTCCGTTTTTCCCCGAAATAAAAATTATGTCCCCGCTTTGGGCTTGAAAATTCAAGTTCCGAAATAATTTTTCATCTTCCAAATACCCGAAAGACAAATCTTTTATTTCTATTTTGTGCATCTATTTTACCACGATTTTGGATACATATTTGAGCCATCGTTGTTTATATTGATCATTAGGAATAGCCAAACGGTAATATTTTTTATCGTTTTTTTCTATCTTTATCAAATAGCTGTTTTTTATTTCGTCTTCTTTCAGTGAGATTTTCATACCGTCTTGTGAGATTATCTCGATATTACTTATTTTTCCTTTGTATTTATCCGAAAGCAAATCTATTATTTTAACTGCCGAATATTCTTTATCTTTGTTATCCGAAATCTTGTAGTGTCTATAAGCATCTAATTGCTCATAGGATATTTTGGCCATTTTTCCTTTAATATCAACCATTATCAAATTATCTTCGATAGTGCTTTTTTTGTTTAACCAAATCATTATTCCCAAAACGATAATTAATAAAATCAAAAGAATTTTAGGATTTTTCATAATACCCCCGTTACAATTTTATCGCTCTATTATTTAATAAGTTAATTAAGAAAGATGATTTTTCGGATTTTTTTCATACTGTTTCAAGATGATATTTTTTTAATTTTTTTATTATTTCAAATGATAATATTCCGCCTATGATACCTGAAAGAATTGCCGCAAACATTGAAATTAGAAACGGTAATATTGCCAGACGCATTACCAATATCGTAACGATTAGAACGCCGCATAAATTTGCCGATATTGAAGCGGTTATCATATAAGACAGAGTTTTTTTATCTTTAAAAAACAAACTTGCAAGTTCAATTGTTAAACCCGGTAGAGTGTAACTCAATAAAGAAATGGCACCGTGATTTCCAAAATAACCCAAAGACAATACCACAATGGCTTGTATTAAACCGGTAAGAAAAGCCGTTCCTCTTTTTGAAATGATTACAGAAGGTAAAACTAACCACATCATATAAAAACCACCTGCCAAAGAACCGCCCGGAATAAGTAGCGGTGCCGAAACAAGATGTATCAATGGGGTAACTATCGGTTTGATAGCAAGTCCCAATGCGGCAAAAACCGCAATATACAAAAGTTCGGTTGATGTGTATTTTTTTAAAAAAGGCATCTATCCTCACAGATCTTATTCTTTGGAAAGACAAAATTAGAAGCAATAAAAATTTCGCCTTTCCAATGCGGGAAGTATATCC
>CAZUGB010000135.1:0-8616 GCA_964619925.1 uncultured Candidatus Cloacimonadota bacterium | reverse complement strand
ACATCATTTTTTATCTCTTCGAGTGCGTATTGTATTTTTGTAAGTGGCGTGTTAAATTCATGGCTCAATAGTTTTAGGAAAAATACTTTTTCTTCTCTAAAGTTTTCTATTTCTTTTTTCAATTTGAAAGAAAGGATATTTTTGTGAACCACAGCCATAGCCGTTCTAATAAGATTTATATACATAGTCAAAAACTTTCTATCAAGTCTTATCAGGTTGTTTTTACTTTCGTAATTATCAAAATAATAAACAGCTTTATAATTAAATTCGTCAAAAACAAGGTTCATAATGAAAATCGAATTTCCGATATTCCTACTTTCGGCATCATAATAGTATTCAAAAGATAAGGTTTCTTTTTTTGATTCTTTTTCAATGTAAAAAAGTTTTATATTTGTGTGTTCCTTGCTTTCGTCGTCCACTTCGGCTATATAATGGCTTGTTTCTTTGCCGTCTTTGAATAAAAAGGCTCTTTCAGCTCCCAAAATTTCGGACATATTTTGTAATACTTTGTTTTCCATTGATTTTATATCGGTGCTTGTAACCACTTCATTAAAAGTATCCAACATCTTTTTCACAAATTTTTCACGACTGTTTATCCTGCTTATTCTATCCGAAAACTTAAAAAATGAAGACAAGTATAATCTGATAATATTCAGTTTGTGAAGCTCGGATGTTTTTAAATCGGGCAGGTTTTTATCTTCATAAAATACCATTACACCGAATTTATCGTATTTTACGGATATTGGTAATACACAATAGTGATATTTATCGTCATCATAAAGAACCATTTTGTTTTTGTTATGTGAAAGTAGCACTTTCTTTAAAAATTTTGAATTTTCTTTTATTTCATTATCGGAATTATAAGATATGTGAGTAGAGATTCTTTGTTCGTTATCTATTTTTAAAATCAATAAATGTTCAAAATAGATATAGTCTTTTAATATTTCCACTAATTTTTCGCATCTGTTTTGTGTGTTTTTATTATTCAAAAGTGTAAATATTTCAAAGGCGAATTCTTCAAGATCCTTTTTCGGACGAGGAGTTATTTTGATAGAAGAATTTCGAATCAAAGTATCGTAATCGAGAGGGAATTTTTTTTCAAAGATGTTTTTTAGTTCAATATCCAGCGATGTGGTGGCTTCTATGATTTTTGCCCTGTATTTATCAAAGTAGGTTTTTGCCGTTTTTTTCCTTTTCATAAAATGTGCAATGTTTATAAGGATATACAGCGAAAAGATTTCCCCGTAGTAGATGTTTTTTTCTTCAAAATAGTTGTTTATACTTGCCAATTCATAAATAATTCTTCTCAAATCGATATCGGGTTCTTGCAATTTTATTAGGATATTTATGATTTTTGCCTGATAACTCCAATATTTGTATTTGTATCTATCGCAATTGTTTTCCGCCTTTTCCAAAGTTTCCTTTGCTTTGTCCAATTCCCCGAGCAATAGGTAATATTCCGCCATATTGATTAGTGAAATGGTTTCAGCATAGGTACTCTTTATATTTTTTGAAAATTCTACGGTTTTTTTCAGAACGAATAATGCTTCGTCACGTTGGATTTTGTTTATTCTTTTCTTTTTTAATTCGTTAAAAATCAGGAATGATTTTACTCTAAAATAAAATTCCTGTTCATTCTCAAAAAGCTTTTTATTGGAATCCAATATTTTTTTTATCGTTTTATAATCACCTATTTGATTTAGAAAATAGAAATAAGTTTTTTCGGTGGGTGTAATCTCTTTTAGTTTACCTTCGAGTAAATTCGGATAATTTTCTTTTAAGAAATCAAGATAGGTTCTAAAATTATTTATTTTTACTTTTATCAATGCCATATTTTGCAGAATGTTATTCCAAAAGGGCTTATTTTGTGTATTTTTGGAAAGTTCGGCGGCATTATTGAGAGATAATAGTGCATAATCGAATTCTCCCATTTTGATGTAGGCTTCGGAAAGATTAACTAATGTTTGGATGTGAACATTTATACACATATCCTTTGGGCAGAGGTTGGAAATTCCGCGAATGAAAGGAATGGCCGATTCAGGATCTCCCATTACCAAATGAGCGTCGGCGAGATTGTTGTTTATCAAAATGATTTTGTAAAATATCTTGTAATCGGTTGCAATTTTTAGCGCTTTTTTATAGTTTTCTATAGCGGATTTCATTTTCTTTTTATTGGAAAGCACATTTCCCATAATGTTATAGAAATCCATAAAAACAAATAATTCAAGATGATTGGTAGGATGTATCTTTGAAATTGTCTTTTCTATCAGTTCTCGTGCATTTTCTTCTTTACCCTTATCCATATGAAGCAAGGCGCGTTTTTTTATCATTCGCAGATGAAAATAGTTATAATTATTTTTTATTTTTGATATAAATCCCTTTTTTAATGCGTTAAAATTCAGAATATTTTTTGCTTGAGGATTCTTTATAAGTTTATCGGATATATCCATATCCAAATGGATATTAAAAATCATAAGTTCGGCAATAACCCTTTCTTCGGGTGTTTCTATTTTTTCATAAGCTTTAAGATAGCTATTCAAAGCCTTAATCATCTCGCTTTTTTTGAAATAGCACAAACCGAAAACGATATTTTTATAAAATGTAAATTTTCTTACGGATTTAAAAAAATCGCTCACTTCGTTTAACAATTCCGGGATATAAATATATTCCAAATTTAAAATAAGTTCTGCCATTAATTTTTTTAGATATGATTCTGTCTGTTTTGTTTTAAAAGCCTCTTTTAACAAAAGGAATTTTGTCTTGAAATAAAGAATGAAACTCTTGTTTTGAATTATCCTATTGGCAAAATAATTTAAAAGATTATCTTTCAGATTAAAATCCTCTACATAAGGCAAATGAGCTTGTATCACCTCGAAAGTAACGGATATTTTGTTTTTTATGATAAAATCCAAAAATTTTAAGGAAAGTTTGCTTTTTTCTTTTTTGGAAAGTTTATTATCCAAAATGGAATGAATAAATTCGGGAATTACGGTGAATTTGTCATTAGAACTTTGTTCCAAAAATTCATTCATCAATGCTATGTCGATAAAGTTTTTATCTATTTCGGGGATAAGCTGGTATATATAGCTTTTGTGAAATTTTATTCCTAACCAAGAAATTTTGGATAAATAATCCAAATACTCTTTTCCCAAAAGATTCAAACGAAGTTCCAAAAATTTTAAAATTTGCCTTGGCGGTTTGTAATGAGTGATATTTTTATACAAGATTGTTTCGTTTTCTTCGTAAATATACTTGTTATTTATTAAATCCAAAACGATTAACTTAATATAAAGCGGGTTTCCGTGACTGTAATACCAAATTTTTGTGAAAATATTTTCAGATGGACTGCTGTTTTTTAGCAATCTTTTTGTGTATTCTTCGGATTTGTAATAATCCATTGCTTTGGAATGGATAAAAGTGGTGGAAGATTCGTTTAGCGTAAGCATTTTGTTCACATTATTTGTGCTAATCACAATCATAATGGGCATTGTGGTAAACCGTTTTTCACCGTCTTCGTAGGAAATTAAAAAATTAAGATATTTCAATGTAAGTTCTTGTAAATATTCTGCATTTCTGATAACGAATATAAGAGGTCTTTCCTTCTTTGCCACGAAAAACATAAATTTTGTAACGTACAAAAAGTCGGCTTTGATTTTATCTGCTTCAATATAGTCGGCAATTTGATTATTTTCGGCGGAAATAAATGCTCTAAATCGTTCGGATATTTCCGGTTCGGCTTTTTCCCATTCGTTTTTATCTATTAAACCCGAGTGAAAAAATTCTTGGCACAATGAAAAGAAAGGATCGTTTTCCTCTTTTGAGCATTTGTAGTCGAAAATCAGATTCTTCTCGTTTAAAATGTGGTATCTAAAAAGCGAGATTGTGCGGTCTTTTCTAATTCCCTTTTGTCCGTGTAACACAATTATATTATCCACATCATGCTTGGTGATTTTATTGATGTGATTTACCAAAAGATGAGAAATATCTTCATTTACATAATAATCATGGTGAATTACATAGTCTTTTAATTTCATATTGGAAATATAAGAAAAATCTTTTCCCTGAATGCGGTTAAGCGTGTTTATTATCTCATCAATAGACAAAAATCTGTCTTCGGAATTTAATTTGATTAATTTTAATATAAAGTTCGAAAGCTCTTCGGGTATTGCGGGATTTAGTTCAGAGGGTGATTTTACCACCTTTAAATTTTTATATTCCAGAAATGAATTGATGTCGCTTTTGCTATACGGAAAGACACCTGTGGTTATTTTGTATAGCATTATCCCCAAAGAGTAAAAATTGCTTAGGATATTGATAATACCTTCGGATAAGGTTTCCGGCGCTCTGTAAAAAAAGGATGTATCATAAACTTTGTGTCTGTTTTCCGGTCCGATATAAAAATAATCGGTTAGTTTTACCACATAAGATTTATTGGTTTTTTTGTATAAAAAGTTTGATAATTTTAAATTTGATGCGTTAAAGTTTTGAGAGTCCAAAAAAACTATGGCATCCAGCATTTGCCCGATAATGGAATAGAACTGGGTAAGCGTAAGGTTATCAAATTTTAGTTTGTCCAATGAGTTTTCAGAAAAAATTTCCCGAACAAAAAATATACTGTTTCCGTGAACACCGAAATCTTGTATGCGAGTTATTTGTTTGTAGTGCAAAGAAACCGCCTTTTCCATAGATTCGGGATCAAAAATTTTGTAAAATTGTTCTATGCTGATTTTATCGTAAATCTTTATAACGTACAAGGATGAGGTTCTAATATCTCTAACCTTATACGTAATGGCATAGTTTGTTCGTCCTATTCTTTTTATAACTTTATATCGCGATTCTATTATCTTTGCTTTATGTTCGGAACGATTCATTAATAACCTCTAAAAATTTTTTTTCAAATATTTAAAAAGCATTGAATTAGGCAACAAAAAAAGCTAAAAAAATAAAAAAAGTCCCTCATCGGGGACTTGCACTATTTTATAATTGTAATTTTTCTCATTTTATATTTCGTTTTCGTTTTGATTTTATAAAAATATACACCGGAACTTACCTTTACACCATTATTGTTTTTTAGATTCCAAACGTATTCAATTTTTCCTTTGCGATTAAATTTTTCTTTTTTGATTAGTTGTCCCTTCAAATTGTAAATTGTTAATTCGGATTTTTCTTTGTTAGGGATATAAAAATCTATCGTGATACCTTGTGATTTAAGGTTATTTTGCACAAAAGGATTAGGATAAGCGATTATATCAATTTTAGCAGGGGTTATTTGATTTTCGGTAGTTTCGGATAGTGGCGGAATGGGGAATACAATGTTATCTATCCAAGCGCAATCATCTCCCGAAGATACATATTGATCTTTTTGATAAACCCATTTGAAGGTATGTTCTCCCGCTTCTACCTGATATGAAGATTGACTCCAATCAACTTCTCCCGACCAACTATCCATCATCACATCATCAATATAAAAATTAAGAAAATCAAAGGTGTCTTCGGATGATACTTTTTTGTAAAATGAAATGGCAGACGTGGTTCCAACAGTGTAAGTAATATAAATTTCAGCCGATTGATTATTGGAAATGGAAGATGATCTTGCCGAATAATTTCCTTGGTAATGAACCGATGAATCTATAACCCAATTGCCGTTACCGGAAAATTGCCAATCGAATGAAGAAAAATCACCGCTTTCGAAAGTTTCTTCGATTAATCCCGCTTGAACCTGAAAACCAATGTCCGTGGTAAATTCGTTATCTGCTGTGATATGATTGGAAAACG
Source organism: uncultured Candidatus Cloacimonadota bacterium (assembly GCA_964619925.1). Lineage (GTDB taxonomy): Bacteria > Cloacimonadota > Cloacimonadia > Cloacimonadales > TCS61 > CAZUGB01. The sequence continues at coordinate 2,841 of CAZUGB010000135.1, read as the reverse complement.
TAACCAAAGAGCCATAAGGTAAGTCATTTGAGCTTTGAATGGTGTATAAAAAATCTGCGGATTGATTCGGTGATAATTCCGAAACGGAAAATTGGGCATTGGGTATTTCCACATCTGGATTATCCGTTGATAAAAGACTTTGTATGTTATTCAAGGGTGAACCACCGTTATTTTTAATTGTTAGCACAAGTTCCACGGAAGTTCCCGGTTGCCAAATACCCGATTCATTGTTGATTTGATAATTTTCAATAAAAAGATTCGCATTATACGCGATTAAGTTTAAAACCGATGTGTTTTCCATATTGTTATTGTAAGAGATTATTACATTAAGAGAAAATTCATGATTATTGGGTACATTGGAAGCTACGGTGAAGTATAGCTGATTGTCGGAAAATACCGTATTTCCGTTTGCAGAAATATTATCCAAATCGAATTGCTGTTGATTAACGGTGATAAATTCATCATTACAATCAAGTTGTAAGGATACGTTTTGGGCTTCTTCGTTTCCGCTATTTGTAATTGTCAAAGTGGGATAAGCCGTTTCACCGAAATCAATATTACTATCATTTCCCGAATTGATAATGCAGTTAGAAACGTACGGATAGGCTCCGCTTGGCGGAATAAAAGTTATATCAAACATTGTGGGTTTGCAATTGTATCCTGCAATAACCAAATCGGCATCTCCGGGTTCATTTATGTTTGATAATGTAATAGTTGCATTACCGGTAGAATCCGAGATTCCCACGCCCAAAAGTTCTCCGTTTTTAATCACCGAACAACGCAAGTTATTTAAATAGCCGTTTGACGAAGAAATTCTGATATTGATTTCATTTTCTCCAAGCTCTACTGTTTGGGGATAATTCACATTGATATTCATTGGTTCGGTAGTCCACACATTTGCCACCGGATCACCTAAAACGTTACAGTCATAAAAACACCAACGCAAAGCTCCTTCTTCGTGTTGTCCCGGGGCGGTAACCCACCATGATGATTTTATTTTGGATTGCATATGAGCAGTTCCGATATTTCCTATCTTGTCCGAATATAACGCATTCACAAATTCACGATGCAAGTGCTCCGAAGGTCCTTCGGTAGTGCCTTCATTAAACCAACCGTATCTTGAATTTCCCACAAATGCCAATGCAAAATTGTCAATTGTAACCATTTTTTCCGCAATACAATCATCATTATCAAATGCACCGGCAATACAACCGTGACTATACACTATGGTATAATTATGAGTTACTCCGTTTACCGAACTAAAATTATTATTTGTTACGTCGTCGGAATTTAATCGCATACAATAATTTACATTTGAATGTCCACAGTGATGAATAAAAGATTTTCCGCTGTTTATTATTGAAAGCATAGTTGCAGGGGACCAAGCGTCATTTAAATCCCTGTCATACAATTTAAAAATATTATCCGAAGTCGGGATGCCATCGGTGGTATATCCGTTATCTTCGTGATGTCCTATTAACAAATCAAGGTAATCTCCACCCCAAGTTTGCGGATCATCCCATAGATGTTCACCAAGCATAAAAGGATTTTGCAATTCGCCTTCCACGGGTGTATCTTGGTAGGATATAATCTTGTGAAGCATTTTGTTTAATTCGTTATGATTTGAAAAAGACAATCTACCCACACTTATATCAGGCAATAAATCGTCTTCACCGGCTTCTCCCCAAAGATTATCGTTATCATCATTCCAAGTGCCGTCCAAAGCAGAATAGTATAAATCGGCGGGTATGTTGTTATCGGTATAAACTTGAGAAGATTGTACTTGGCAATAAAATCCCCTATATGGAATTATTTCGACATCGCCGGCTAAGGTAACAAAAGATATACCGTTTTCTTGATATTCATGAATGATGTAATTTCTGATTTTTTCTTGCAAATCAATGCCGTTTGTATTCGCATTGATATTTTCCACCGTTTCGATATGTGTGATATAACCTCTTTTTAGATATAGTTGAATGTATTCGTCAAAATCATTTGAATAATTTTGTGAAGTAATTAAAAGAATGTCATAGTTACTTCTGCTTTTATTTTGGGGATAATAAAATATTTTGTTCGGATTTGATACGAATTTTTTTACCTTATTAAAATTATTTCGGTTGAGATAAAGATTGTTCAAAGCATTTTGTGCTTTTATCGAAGGTTCGGTTTCCACTATAACGGTTATTTTTTTATAAAAGTATATTTCTCCCGTTTTAGGAATAAATTTAATCGGTGTAAATGATGACAAAAGTATGGAAAAACCGTTCATAAATTGAGTTGTGAAATTTTTATTCGGTTGTTTGGGAAACGGTAAGGCGGATGAATATATTTTTTTGTTTATCTTTAACAGATTATTTCGGGTTGCTTGGGAATAAGGGCGAACACCTTGATAAGGAAATAATTTATAACCGATTCCAATTGGTACGGGGTCTTCTTTTTTAATTTTAACGTTTTTGGCAATTTCTCCGGGTGGCAAAAGCAATTTTACAGGCAAGTAGGGAAGCATGGGATAGCCGATTTTCCCCGATTGAACTGAATTTTTAAAAATTACTTCTGAATAACCGTTTTTTAAATCGACGATTTTCGGTTTACCGTTATTATAAACAAAGGTAACGGTGGATGATAAAAGAAAACCACACAAAAATAAAAGAAATGCACCTATGATAAGTTTTTTCATTATAACCTCGAATTTTTTTAGTTCAAAAGGTGCAATTTATATACCAGTTTATATTTAGATTTTACATTTATCAAATTTTTATTTTTATGTGGTAATCAATATTTTTATATTCTATTTTTTGGGTGCTTTTTTGTAGCGTATAAATTTTGTATCCGGTGGTATTC
>CAZUGB010000134.1:0-21942 GCA_964619925.1 uncultured Candidatus Cloacimonadota bacterium | reverse complement strand
AAAAGAAAGAAGAAAAGAAAAAACAGCAGAAAGAGCAACAGAAAAAACAACAGGAAAAACAGCGAGAAAAGAAGAAAAAAGAAGTGGAAAAGATATTAAAGGCTCTTATGAAAAAAGAAAAAGAAAAACGAAAAGAAAAGGAATTACATCCGCTTGTTCCACAAAAAGGTAAGTATTGGTAGAGGTGAAGAAATGTTAAAGAAAATATTCCTGATAATATTTTTATTGATAAATACACTTTTGCTTTGGACATCCGAACTCGAAGTAAATTCATACGTGGATAATACGAAAATAGGCATAGAAGATCAACTGCGCTACACGATAGAGGTTAGCGGCGAAAATACAAACGATGTGAAAATGCCTAATGTAAACGCAATAAAAGGATTTGACCTTATTGGAAGTTCGGAATCATCTTCCTCTTCCTTCACTTTGATAAACGGAAGGATGGAATCTAAAATTACTCATACTTATGTATATACTCTTCAACCGCAAAAAACCGGCAAGTTTCTTATTCCACCTCTTGCCGTAAAATACAAAGGGAAAAAATACTATACCAAACCAATCACCATCGAAGTGGTAAAAGGCTCACTGCAACCCGCTCCTTCGCCTTCTCAGAGCTTTTCTCAAAATCCTTTCGGTTCATCTCCCTTCGGCTCTTCTCCTTTTGGCTTTCCCACCACTCCACAAAGAAGACAATCAGCTCCAAATACGGCGGACTCGCAAAAATTGAGCGATAATCTTTTTATCAAACCGGAAATAAACAAAACAACTTTTTATCTCGGCGAACAAATACTTGTTACCTATAAGTTATACACACGCTACGATATAGCAGGGCTTTCTTTCGGTGAAGATCCGAATTTTAACGGAATGTGGAAAGAAGAAGTTTACAGAGCAAAAAACGTATCATTCCACAGAGAACGATTTAACGGTAAACTGTATAACGTAATGAAACTTGCCACTTTTGCCGCTTTTCCCACACAATCGGGCGAACTTTATATTTCGCCAATGACAATGAAAGTGGATATAAGCATAGCTCCCACCAGCTTTTTCGATTTCGGAACCACAAAATCGTACACTATAAAAAGTAATAGAATAAAAATCAGAGTAAAAGAATTACCGGAACAAGGTAAACCCGCCTCATTCAACGGAGCGGTAGGTAAATTTAAAATTAATACTCAAATAAGCTCAAATCAATTGAAAGTAGGCGATTCGTTTACATTTACCATTACAATATCAGGAAAAGGCAATTTTAATCAATTCGATGCTCCCAAATTGCCGGAATTGACCAATTTCAGAGTGATGGATCCGGAAATTACGGAAAAGCTAAACGATGATAAAATAAGCGGACAAAAGGTGGTTAAATATCTGGTAATAGCACAAGAAAAAGGTAATTATGAAATACCCTCGATAGAATTTTCTTACTTTGATCCTTGGCAAAAAAAATATGTGACCAAAAAAACCGCTTCTTATCCGGTTAAAGTGAGCGAAGGCGATAATATGAATATTCCTATATATAATTACAGCAGCGGAAAAATCAATGTTACCTCCGAAGGTAACGATATAGATTTTATTATCACAAAAACAAATTTAAAATCCTTTAAACCGCTTTTTGCTTCTTTCTTCTATTGGCTGATTTGGATTATCCTTATCATTTTGATACCAATATCGATAATTTTTAGAAAAGAAGCCGAAAAACTCTCTTCCGATGTGGGATATTACAGACAAAAACACGCTGAAAAGGTGATAAAAAAATATCTGAAAGAAGCTCAACAATTCGCAAACAAAAAAGATAAAAACTTTTATACCGCCGTTCAAACGGGATTATCAAACTATATTGCCGACAAATTGGGTATTCCGCGCGGGAGTACTACGCAAGAAATTATAGACAAACTAAAAACAAGAATATTGACCAAGAACTTATTGATTCCGTAAATAATATCTATGAAAGATGTAATCAGGTAAGATTTATGCCGGGTGGTTTTGATACCGAAAATATAAAAGATGATTTTATTAATCTGAAAAAGGTTATCGGAAAACTTTCCAAAAAACTATGATACGAGGTTATGATGAAATTTAAACTGATAACGATAATACTTTTGCTTATAACCGTTTCTCTTTTGGGAATAAATGCGGAAAACGATAAAATTTTCAAGCAGGGAGTAAATTTTTATACGCATAATCAATTTAAAGAAGCATTGAAAAATTTTATTCAACTTGAAAAAAAAGGAATAATAAACGCCGATTTATACTACAACATAGGAAACACCTATTTTCGACTTAATCGTTTGGGTTTGGCCATTTTATACTACAAAAAAGCCTTAAAGGTTAAACCTGATTTCGCACAGGCAAAGAAAAATCTTGAATTTGCCATATCACTGACCAAAGATAAACAAACCTATAATACTGCTTCGCCTATCGAACAAAAATTAAAATCGATTTTCGATTCATTATCTATGAACCTTTCCGCTATCATCACACTTATTCTTTTTGCTTTTGTAGTTTTTATCATCATAGTTATCATACTTTTTTACAAGGACAAAGAAAAAGCCGCAATTATATTTACCTTGGTGATACTGCTTATGCTGTTTGCATCCTCATTATTGGTTAGCTATCTAAAATGGCAAAGTTATCACAATGACAAAGAAGCCGTTCTTATTAGCGAATCCGCCATAGGTTTTAGCGGACCGGGTGATAACTATACACGCGTTTTTACCATTCACGAAGGTATGATTTTTGATGTGGAACAAACACAAGGCGATTGGACATTGGTAAAATTGAAAAACGGTTTGGGCGGTTGGATAAGAACACAAGATTTAAAACGAGTAAAAATTCTTGCCAACAAATAAAAAATAAAAATTTTGGGGATAGTTGCGGGTATAGCTCAGTTGGTAGAGCATCAGCTTCCCAAGCTGAGGGTCGCGGGTTCGAACCCCGTTACCCGCTCCATTATCTCACCCTTTTCACAGTTCCAAAGCCTCTGGCACTTTGTTTGCCTAATCCCAGATAATTCGGGATGTGAAAATTTGTCATAAATTCACCTTTGAAACATATCATTCGAAGATTTTTAAAATTCACTTTCATCGGTGTAAAAAAACCTTCCACCTTGATATTTTCAAAATCCGGTATGGTATAATCGAAACCTTTTGCCAATGTGAGCAAATTACCCCTTAAAATCGATTTTAAAAACGTTTGCTTTTCCGGTTCTCCCATTTTTATATATTTGCGATAATTAATTTCATTCAAAGCCATCCAAGGCGTTAGAAATTTATATGTAAAATATTGCTCTGCTTGTCCGAAATCATACTCTTTCACATATATTTCTCTTTTGTTCACGATAAATACTTTGTCCTCAAATTTTATTTTATTCACTCCCAAGAAAATATCCAAGATTACATCCACTCCTTCTTTTACGGCAATCAAAGCCGGATGCGAATTTATTATCCTATATTGAATTTTTGGAAATTTAAAATTGAATTTTCCGCCGGGCAAATGATTGTGCAATAATTCATACTCTTTATATTCGTTTGCCAAAAAACCTCGTAATTTTGGAATTTCATTGGGTCGTATCGTCATATCGTTAAATACAAAAAATAAAATTTTTACATTCAATTTTCACCTCTATCGGCAATAAGAGAATATTTGTCTTCCAATTTTTTCAGTGCCGAATTCACTTGATAAAACGATATGTCTTTCATACATCTGAAATGTTTTAGCGGGCAAGCTTTTCTTCCGTGTAAAGTGCAGGGACGACAGGGCAAATTTTTTTCTAACACAACAGCTTTTTCATTTAACGGTGCAAAACCCAATTTTGTGCTTGTGGAACCGAATATTGCTATTTGAGGCTTTGATAATGCCGCCGCTATGTGCATAGGTCCGCTGTCGTTTGAAAGAATCAGATCCGATTTTGACACAAAAACTATTAGCTGTTTCAAATTCAATTTTCCGCTTATATCTTTTATTCCTTCAATTTTGCCGGTAATTTCTTTACACAATGTAACATCCTGTTTTCCGCCGGCCAATACGATATTATATCTGCCTTTTACCAATCGAATAAAATTTATAATATAATCTTTCGGATACATTTTGGTGGGATGTTGCGCTCCGGGAAATATCACCAATAGCGGTTTTTTATTTTTTATTTTATTAAAAAAAGACAATACTTTTTCATCATTTCGGGGTATTAAAACGGGATTTATTCTTTGTGCGTTCAATCCGATTTTTTTTAATGTCGAAAGATATAAATCCAGCGTTGAAGAGATTTTGACAAAAGTAAATTTTTTTATAATCAACCACCGCAAAAGATGTTTTTTATCATATCTAATTATCCGTTTTGCATTAATTTTTTTTGTTATGATATAAGATCGCAATTTTCGGTGTAAATCCAAAACGATATCATATTTTTCTTTGTACAATTCCTTTGATTTTTCCGTGTGGATACTATCTATCGCTCTAAATGATTGCACCAAAGAAACGAAAGCGGGTTTGGTAAGATAATCCACTTTTGCTTCGGGATAATGCATTTTTATGATATATGATACCGGTTCGGTTAAAACCACATCACCAATTGACGAATAACGAATAATCAATATCTTCATTTTTTTACCTAAAACGTAGCAATATACCTATTTCCGGGCATTTTTTTTATCAGATTTTTCATTTGTAACGAAAGAATTATTGAAGAGAGTTCACCATAAGACATTTCAGTTTGAATAATAATGTTATCAAAACTCACTTCTCCGCCGTATAATTTGATAAAGTTGTATATGGTTTCCTCATTTTCGTTCAATTTCGGCGTATCGTCATATTTTTCATTTAGCATAATTTGAAAAAAATCCAAAATATCTTCGGGTTTTGAAATTAATTGTGCGCCTTTTTTTATAAGAAAATTGGGACCTTCGGACTGAATTTTATTCACATCACCGGGTAGGGCAAAAATTTCTCTGTTTTGATCCAATGCAAATTTGGCGGTTATTAATGAGCCGCTTTTTTTAGAACCTTCTATTACCACGACCGCATAAGACAATCCGCTAATTATTCTATTGCGTTCGGGAAAGCTCCATTTATCGGTTTTTACCGTGGGCACTATCTCGGAGATTACGGCACCGTTTTCGATTATTTTTTCGGCGATTTTCCTGTTTCCGGGAGGATAAATATTATCCGGTGAAGTACCTAATACCGCCAAAGTGGGTTTTTTGTTTTCTATTGCAGTGATGTGAGATACGGCATCAATTCCGTATGCCAAACCGCTTATTATGGTAAAATTATGTTCGCACAAAAGTTTGGCTATTGCCTTTGTCATCATTTTGCCGTATGCGGTGGGTTTTCTGGTTCCCACTATTGCAATGCTTCTATTGAACCACTCTTTTTTTATCTTTCCCATATAAAATAAAAACGGTGGAGGATCGTATATTTGCTTTAAATTATTAGGATAGTTATCATCGAGAAAAGATAAAAATTTTATATCAAGTTTTTCTACGGTTTCTATTATTTTATCCGAATTTTCCGGTTTTTTCCCATCCGTTAAGATTTCCTTTTGATAATCGTTAATTATTTCAACATCTTCTATTTTATCGGGATTTTCATACAAAAAATCAAAAGGTTCTCCCAAACTTTTAGCCAATTTTATAGCTGTGTTTTTTCCTATACCTTTTACGGATAATAGCTTTATCCAACCTAATATTTTATCATTCTTAGTCATATTTTTTTCTTTATTAACCATTTGAACGTTTCGTTATAATCGCTGGATGCGTTCCAAAGTATAAACCCTTTGCCACCGGCATCTTTTACCGCCTGAATTTGTGCATACACATAATCGGGAATGTAGTTTGCCTTCCACGAATTTGCCTGAATATAAGGAATTACCCTACAATTTTTTTCGGTGGATTTTTTGGTGAGCGATGTACCTATAAAAACGATGTAATAAGGTTCGTTATGAATATTTTCCCTAAAAGAAAAATTTCGTGAAAAATGAGAAGGATATATCATCGGGTGAATGGAATCCAAATATTTTGTCATTCTTTTTATATTTTGTCCCGTGGCACTTATATCCACTTTTCTTTGCCAAGCAGTTATGGCAAAAACATCACCGCCAAGAGTAACATTATTTTGCCTACACATCTTTTTTACTTTCGATAAAAACCGAATAATTACATCTTCTCGCTTTCTTTTGACATACAAACTATCTTTTTCCGCTTTTTTATCATCCATTTTCTGAAAATAAAAATACGCATCTCTTTGATTGCCTTGCGTGGGAAATCTGATATAATCCAATTGTATTTCGTCCACACCGCTTCCGGCTACCAAATCTATTATGTTAAAAAGATAATTTTGCACTTTCGGATTGGAACTATCCAACCATGCTTTTTTTCGTTTGCTCTCTTGCCAATAATCGTTTTTTTTGCTTTCGGGACGAAGTTCGTCCTGCGAATTTGCCAAATATTGGTCATGAAACATCACGATTCGCGCTATCGCTCTCATTCCGTTTTTGTGAAGATAACGAACGGTTTTATTGATATTTACTATCTTTTTGTGATTTTTTCCCAAATATTTTATCCTGCTGTCATTATCAAAAAATACATCTCCGTTCATATTTTTTATATCAAAAACCACGGTATTTATACCGGCTTTTACCGCTTCTTTTATTATAGGTTTGAATTTCTTTGAATGAACCGTGTACGCCGTGAGATAAATTCCCTTTGTAAACGCGAAAGGTTTTATCTTTTCGGGAATTTTGGTTTGGGGTTTTTTCACCTTTGTGGTTACCGTTTTTTTTACCGGTTGCCTGTGAATTTTTTTTTCCGTTTTCTTTTCGCAAGAAACCAATCCCAACAATATAACAATTATTACAAAAAAAATCTTTTTTAATCCGTTCACACCAATAGTTCCTTTAACATAATTTTTGATAGATTTTTTTTTGATTGTTTTTCCGTCAAGTTTGAAAAGATTTTAGAATACTCGGCAAACGGTAAAAGTATCCTGTTTGTTTTTAATCATCGTGATTTGCGTATTAACTTTATAAACTTTAAAATCAATCCCATTTGGGATAATACAAAAAAATAACAGTTTGAATATGAATACTCAAACTCATTTAACAAAAGATTTTTTTATAAACAATCGATAAAATTTACCTTTTTAACTACCTATATTGCAACGAATAAATTATTTAATTCGATTTCTTTTTTTGGCTCTTGACAAATATTTTTTAGAATTTGTTTTGTCTCAATCGGATATTAATTTATTGATTATCCAAAATAATGAATTTTTTATAAGGAAAAAATTATGAATGATGATAAAAATATTTGGCAAAAGATTATTGACGTTCTTGATAAAACACTTTCATCACAAAGCTTCAATACTTGGTTTTCCGAAATAAGCATCGAAGATGTTTATATAGATAAAAATTATATCAATGTGAAAGTAAAAAACACTTTCACCGCCAATTTCCTTAATAAAAACTATACAAAAATACTCGAAGAAATTGCATTTTCGCTCACCAATACAAAATATACGGTTAATTTTGTTGCAAACACAAATAGTAATAAAAAAAATCATTCCCTGCCGCAAAAGGATTATTTTTCATCAAAATTAAACCCTCATTACTCATTTGAAGAATTTGTAATAGGTAAAAACAACAGATTTGCTCATTCCGCTTCATTAGCCGTAGCCGAATCCCCCGGCACCACATACAATCCTCTTTTTATCTACGGAGAATCCGGAATGGGAAAGACCCACCTTATGCAAGCCATAGGTAACTACGTTACCAAAGAACTTCCCGGCAAAAGAGTTTATTACATCACCACGGAAGAATTTACAAACGAAATGATAGAAAACATCAGAAAAAATACTATGGCAAATTTTAGAAACAAATACAGAAATATAGATCTGTTACTCATTGACGACATTCATTTTTTATCCAAAAAAGAAGGAACACAAGAAGAATTTTTTCACACATTTAACGCCCTTTATGAAAAGAAAAAACAAATTGTCCTTACAAGTGACAGACCCCCGAAAGATATTCCCGATCTCGAAAAAAGATTAATCACAAGATTCGAATGGGGATTACTTGCCGATTTGAAAAGCCCGGATTTTGAAACAAGGGTTGCCATACTAAAAAAGAAAGCCGACAATGAAGGCATTTCTCTTAAAAACGATGTTATAGAATTTATAGCCGAACATATTTACAGTAACGTTCGAGCTTTGGAAGGCTCTCTTATCAGAATTTTAGCCTACGCTTCCTACAACGCTTTAAAAACCGAAAATATAAACATTGAAATGGCAAGAGAAATTTTAACGGATATGATTTCCGACACACCGCAAGATATCACTATGGAAAAAATTACCAAAATCGTTTGCGATGCTTTTGATATTACTCAAGCCCAAATTATGGACAGAACAAGAAAACGCAATATTGCCTTCCCTCGTCAAATTGCAATGTATCTGGCTAATCTTCTTATACCACAAAAATCCCTGAAAGAAATAGCCAAATTCTATAAAAGAAAAGATCATACCACAGTTTTGCACGCAAAAAAAACAATTGAAGAACAGTTCAAAAAAGATAACGATTTTAGAATTTCCATCGAAAGCCTGATTAAAGATATTAAAAAATAAATCTTATGAAATTAAAAAAATATCCACATAAAATTTTATTAGATTTTGTTTTAAAAAGGGGGATATACACAAAGTTATCCACATATCCACACATAAAATTGTCGATAATCGTAGATAATCTCTCACTTTTTCTTACTTTTTTTCATCGTGTGTTTCTAACTTCATTTGCTCACATCTTATCCCCACTTTATCCACCCTTTAAATCTGCCAAATTTTACTTATATAAACACATTTCACATAACTTTTTTTATCTTATTCCCAAATTCACACAACCTACTAAAACTACTAAATTTTATTTATTAAAAGAGAGGTATTAATGAAAAAAGGTATTGTATTAATTTCAATAATCTTTATCCTTATAGGATGTACCAAAAAAAATAATCCCACAGGTTTTAATTCCACATTTGATATGAAAACAAAAACTATAAACTGGCAAAATTTCGACAGAGCTTATAGCTATGAAGACAGTATAAAAAATTCGGATTCAATTAACCTGATAACGGGTAAATTCAATAATGTGGAATCAAAAATTCTGCTCAAATTCAAAAGCTTTCCCGATTCTGTTTTCCAAGTTCAAAATACAATGCTAAAAATGACAATAAATAAAAAATTTAACTTTGACAATCCAATTCAAGACGACATTAAAATAGGGTTATTGCAAACCGATTGGAAAGAATCCAAAGCCACTTGGTTTACCACCGGAGATACTATCGAATGGAAAAATTCATCAGCTTTTTCCGACGAAGATTATACTTTATTCGAATTAGATTCTTTTGGTTTTGAAGATGATACCTTGTCCGTTACTTTTGATAATAACATCGTTAAAAATTGGATAAATGCCGACACATTGAATTTCGGATTGGTTATTTTTACTCAAAAAGACAGCTCGTTTTTATATTTCAATTCTTCCGAAGCGGGTTCCGACGAATTAAAACCGACTTTATCATTTGATTATAAGATAACGGAAACCGATACGATTGTTTCACATTATTCAAAAGCCGCAAATTACGATACATTTATTTATCATAAAGTCGGAGATGAAAATTTGGCATATTTCAATAACGATATAAAACTATCGGGAATGATGCCCACAGCTTCGTTTATTCATTTTAACATATCGGATACAATGTTTATAAATGATCCTCAATCGGGTATTTTTAACGAAAATGATTATCACAGAATAACAGTTTTAAGAGCGGAATTATATCTTTATCCAGAGGAACAAAATTCGTTTCCTGCGGAAGGTAATATGAGCATTCGTCCTTATCTGGTTATTTCCGATAGTGTAAGTTCCGATAACCCCACATTACCTTTGGATTTCGGAACGGATTATATATCCTACGGAAAAACAACGGTAGATACTTTGAATGCTACTATGTATAAAATTGACGTTACTTATGCCGTTCAATCCATTATTTCGGGTACCTACACAAATACAGGCGTTTTCGGAGAATGCAAGAATTACGGAATAGTACTCAAAACACTCAAAGAAAATTTATCTTATGAATATCTTAATTTCTTAGGTTTGCAAGAAGCCGATGAAACAAAACGACCGAAACTCGTGATAAAATACGTTGCTCCGAATTTTGATTATTAATAGAGGTTAAATAGAGATGAAAAAAATACCGTTTCTTTTACTTTTGATAATTTTATTTTCTTGTAATAAAGAAACAAACGAAACTATTGTAGCAAAGGTAAACAATGATAAATTAACTTTGTCGGAGTTCAAAGCTCGTTTTTCTCAAAGTTATTGGAATAGAATGAAAGACAGCGAAAAAAAGAAGTACATAAACGATTGGATACAACTTACACTTTTTGCTCAAGAAGCCGATAGATTAAAACTATCCAAAACACCAGAAGTTAAGGCAAAATTGGATAATGCGGTAAAAAATATCAAATCAAACGCTTTATTGGCTTATAAATTATCACAAATAAGCGTAGCCGAAGACGATTTGCTTACTTATTATAAACTTCACAAAAAAGATTTCAGAGAAAAAGTTTTGCAATACAAAATTCAACGAATATTGGTAAAAGATCCCACAAGATTGGCTTTTATACGTCAGGAATTGGAAGAAAAACCATTTTCTTATTGTGCAAAGAAATATTCCGATGAAAGTTTGGGTAAAAACGGCGGATATATGGGATATGTATCCAAAAGAGATATTGATAAAACCATGTGGAATGAAGTAACATCTTTAAAAAGAAATCATTATAAAACATTAAAAGCAGACAAAGGATATTACATTATCAGGTGGACAGACAAAAGAGAAAAATTTATTCCGAAAGAATTTTCGAGAGTAAAACAAAAAATAAAAGAAATAGTATTACAACAAAAACGAGAAGAATACATAAATAAACTTTTAAAAGAGTTAAAATCGAAATCCGAGATAAGTATAGAAAATTTTTAAAGAGGTTAAAATGAAAAAAATAATATTCCTATTTATGATAAGTTTGATAACTGTATTTGCATACTCAAAAGTTTTAGACGAGATAGTGGCAAAAGTGGATAAAGAAATCATTTTAAGAAGCGAATTGGAAAAAGAAAAAGCAAATTTGAAAGCGGCGGGAATGCTTACTAATGACATCAGCGACAGAGATGTTTTAAATAGTATGATTGAAAATAAAATAATCCTAAAATATGCGCGTGATAACGATTATACCGTTGATGAATTTAAAGTAAAAAAATTAGCTGACGAACAAATAAATAAATTAAAATCTCAGTTTCCCGACGAAAATACATTTGAAAAGCAATTAAAAGCCGAAACGGGATTAGATGTTAAAGAATTAAGAGATTTTTACATAAAATCAATAAAGGAAGAAAAACTAAAACAGCAGGTTATCGACAAGGAAATAAAAAGCAAAATAAATATTACCGAAGCTGAAATCAGCGAATATTACAATGAACACAAATCGGAATTTCCTACTCGTCCCGAAATGGACCAAATAGGAATGTTGGTGCGAACTATCGAACCGGGCAAAAAGACTATTCAGGAAAAATTAAAAAAAATAAAAAAAATAAAGCGGCTTATAGAAAGCGGAGAAGATTTTGCTGAATTGGCCAAAAAATACAGCGAAGGACCTTCGGCGGCTAACGGCGGAGATTTGGGGTATTTTGAAAAAGGAATGATGGTGAAACCTTTCGAAGATGCCGCATTCAAGTTGAAAAAAGGCGAAGTTAGCGATGTAGTTCGAACCAGATTCGGGTTTCATCTTATAAAAGTTGATGACATCGACGGAGAAAAAATAAAAGCAAGACATATTTTGATAAAAGTAGAGCCGTCTCAAAAAGATGTTCAACACAATATCGATTTAATGAATGAAGCTTTGAAAAAATTACGCAACGGAGCAGATTTTAACGAGATTGTAAAAGAGTATGCTTCAAAAGATACCACATTGTATAAAAGCGGAATTTTAGGAGAATTTCCGCAAGACAAATATCCTGAGCTTTTTAGAGACAAATTAAAAAAATTGGGTTACGGACAATATACAAACGTGATAAGAGAAGGTGATTTTTTATATATTTTGGGAAAGATAAAAAAGGTGCCTGCCAGAAAATATACTTATGAAGAGATGTATGATAAAATAAGACAAAAACTAATGATGGAAAAACAAAAAAAACTTTATGACGAATGGATTTCGGAGCAAAGTAAAAAAACTTATATAAAAATCTTATTGTAATGAAAAAATTCAGTATATTTGTATCAACACTGTTTGGAACGGGATATTTTCCTTTTGCACCGGGTACGGTTGGTACGTTATTAGCTTTTTTATTGTATCTTTTTTTACCGCTAAATTTTGAAAAGATAAATTTTACGGAAGCATTTGTGATAATTATGTTGTTCGGTTTATCGATTCCTCTCATTTCAAAAGCGGAAGAAAAACTCGGTCATGATGACAAAAAGATAGTAATAGATGAATTATTCGGTTATCTTGTTTCGGTTTTATTTTTCGAAAAGAAATTAATAATTTTGATTTTGGCTTTTGTTTTTTTTAGAATTTTTGATATTTTTAAGCCCGAACCTGTGAATTCATTACAAAAATTACCAAGAGGTTTAGGTGTGATGATGGATGATATTTTTGCCGGAATTTATGCAAATGTTTTAATAAGAATAATAATTTTATTATTTCCGATAATAGGAATAAAAATATAATTTAGGAGAAAAAGATGGATACGGTTTTATATTCATGGGGAGCGGCTCAAGAGGTAACGGGTTCAAAACATTTTATCGAAGTGAACGGAAAAATAATTCAAATAGATTCGGGAGCTTTTCAAGGACATCGTAAAGAAGCGGAAGAAAAAAACAGAAATCTTCCATATGATCCGAAAGATGTTCACAGCATCATTTTAACACATGGTCATTTTGATCATTGCGGGTTATTGCCGATAATGGTAAAACAGGGTTTCACGGGAAACATTTATTGTACACCGGCAACGCGAGATATTGTTAGCCTTGTTCTTATGGATAGCGCCAGAATACAAGCAAGAGATATAGAATATCTAAAAAAGAAAGCGAAAAAAAAGAATCAACATTTTGATAAAGAACCGCTTTATACCGAACAGGATGTAGTGGAAACGCTTAAATATATCGTAACGGTTAATTACGGAAGGGAATTTTATTTAATGGACGGAGTTTCGTTTGTATATTACGATGCAGGTCATATTTTGGGTTCCGCTCAAGTACTTTTAAAAATCAAAAAGAATGATGAAATATTAAAAATCGGATTTAGCGGCGATCTCGGAAGAAAAAATTTACCAATTATTCCCGACCCCGAAATTATGCCTGATGTTGATTATTTTATTTCCGAAAGTACCTATGGTGACAGATTGCACGATGATATCGGAATGGCATTAAAAGAATTGGCGGAAGTTATTAATAAAACCGTAAATCGCGGCGGTAAAATTATAATACCCGCTTTTGCAATAGAAAGAACTCAAGAGGTTATTTATTTCTTACATCAATTGGTAATGGATAACAAAATCCCAAATATTCCTGTTTATGTAGATAGCCCTATGAGTACCGATGCTACGGCAATTTTTAAAGTTCACCAAGAATGTTACGATGATAAAACAAGAGAACTTTTCTTGGAAAATCATAAAAATCCATTCGGATTTGAAAATCTTATCTATACTTCCAGTGTTGAACAATCCAAAAAAATAAATTCCATAAAAGAACCGATAATAATAATATCTTCTTCGGGAATGTGCGAAGCCGGTAGAATTCTTCATCATCTCAAAAATAATGTGGAAGATTCAAGAAATACAATTTTGATTATAGGATTTATGGCGGAACATACCCTCGGAAGAAGAATTGCAGATAGGGAAAAGAAAATCAAAATTTTCGGCGAAGAATACGAATTAAATGCGCAGGTAAAAATATTAAACGAATTTAGCGCACATGCCGATTACAAAGAAATAACCGAACATATAAAAAAAATGAACGTAAAAAGCATAAAAAAGATTTTTCTTGTTCACGGTGAAAAAAAAGCTCAGGAACATCTAAAAACCTATTTGTATGAAAATACGAAAATACCGGTTCAAATTGTTAAGATAAAAGAAAAATATCAGCTTTAGATTTTATCTATTGTTCCCGAATAAAAAGGTTGTATTAATCCGCCTTGCATCTTCAGTAGTATAGCGCCTTTTTTATTTATTCCCATGGAAATGCCGGAATATTTGTCGAACATTGTAGTTATGGTTATTTCTCGACCTTTTAAAAGCGAATGATTATTAAAATATTCAAAATCCAAACCGTTTTCCAAAAATTGTGGTAATTCTTCCGTGATTAAATCGAAAAATTCTTTTAAAAAAAGCTCGTTATCAACATCTTTATCTATTATGGATTTTAAAGAGGTTGCCGAATTATCGGGTAATTGGGGAGAAATGTTTGTATCCACACCTATGCCAATGGTGTGATAATCATAAAAGGGATAATTATTGGTAAGAATACCGGCGATTTTTTTATCTTGGTAATAAATATCATTAGGCCATTTTAGAAACAGGTTGTTTTTCTTTTTTTCGGGTAAAAATTTCAAAACGGTTTTATGCAAAATAATACCTGTGAATATGGTTAAATCGGATTGGAATTTAAAACCGTTCAGACCCATGGTAAACCATAATCCGCCAAGAGGCGCCAACCAAATATTTTTATCTCTTCCCACGGAAGATTTTTCTTTTTCGGATAGAATCAAAAAGTTACCGTTCACTTCATAATTTTTTATCATGGATTCAGCCTTTTTAAAGCTACTGTTCAATGTTTTAAAAAAATATATTTCATCAAAAAAAGGGTGGGAGAAATTTTTCATAAAAACCTCTTATAGGATAAGCATTGCGTCGCCGTAACTGAAAAATCGGTATTTTTTTTCCACGGCAATTTTGTATGCGTTCATAATGTTTTCATAACCTGCAAAGGCGGAAACCAGCATCATCAAAGTGGATTCCGGCATATGGAAATTTGTGATAAGTCCGTCAATTATTTGTAACTTTTTTCCCGGATAGATAAAAATATCCGTAAAATGAGAGCCGTGTTTTAAAAAACCGTTTTCGGCAAAACTTTCCAGAGTTCTTGTGGTAGTGGTACCAACGGCTATTATCCTTTTACCTTTGGATTTTGCGGTGTTTATTATTTCGGCTGTTTCATGTGAAACTTCACAGTATTCGCTATGCATACTGTGATCTAAAATATTTTCCGTTTTTACCGGACGAAAAGTACCCAATCCTACATGAAGAGTAACTTCCAAGATATTAATTCCTTTGTTTCGTAATGTTTGCAGTATTTGTTCCGTAAAATGTAATCCTGCGGTAGGAGCGGCAACGGAACCTTTTTCTTTGGCGTATATCGTTTGATATGTATTTTTGTCTTTTTCGGTAGCTTCTCGTTTGATGTACGGAGGAAGGGGTATTTTGCCTATATTATCTATCGCTTTCCAAAAGTCGTCTTGATAATAAAATTTTACTATCCTCGCACCTTCTTGAGCGTAGTCTATTATTTCCGCTGAAAAATTGTGGGAAAAATAAACTTTTGTTCCGGGTTTTAATCTTCTTCCGGGTTTTACCAAACATTCCCAAACGTCATTCTCGATTTGATTTAACAAAAATATCTCTGCATTCACGCCGTTTTTCTTTTTGCCTTTTAATCTTGCGGGAATAACTTTTGTTTTGTTTATCACTAAAACATCGTCCGAATTAAGTAGGTTCGGTAAGTCCGAAAAAATATGGTGTTCAATCTTACCCGATTTTTTATTTAAATACAAAAGACGGGATTCATCCCTTTTTTGTAAAGGATATTGAGCTATTAACTCTTCGGGTAAATCATAATAATAACTGCTTTTTTTTGTTAAATCTTTTTTCATAATACAAAAGTTTTATTCTCTCTTTTTTAGTAAATAATAAAAAATTAAAACCTCTTTCACAATAAAAATATGAATTTTATTAGTTTTGTTGGAATAAGATGTTTTTTGTGAATTATCTTTAAGAAAAAATCTAAAAAATTTATAGCTAAAATCTTGTGATTGACATAAAATTAACGTAAAAAAAAATAAAATTATGAAAAGAAAAGGATTGGAAAAATACTATAAAAAAACTTTTTTTATAATTTCAATTTCGATAATTATCGGATTGACGGTTTTCGGCTTATTCAAAATAGCTTTTTTGGAACAGCTTGAATTAAAAAGTATTGATTATCGATTTAGAGAGACATCGCAGTTATTCAAACAAAATGATAATATCGTAATAGTTTCCATAGATGACAACAGTCTGAAATATTTTCGTAATAACGGTATTTCTTGGCCTTGGCCCAGAGATTTTTATGCTATTTTGTGTGATTATATAAAAAATGACGGAGCAAAAAATATCCTTTTTGATATTCTTTTTTATGAACCCGATATCGAAAGAGAAGAAACCGACGCCGAATATACCGACGGAAAATTTGCCGAATCAATAGAAAAAAACAAAAATGTAATATTAGCCGTTAAACTTTTGAAAAATAAAAAAAATATTCGTTTGGATGACAGATTTAAGTTAAAAATCAAGGGGTATGAACCCAAAACCGTATATCAAGGTGCAATATTGCCAATTCAAACCTTTATTAATAAGGTGCATAATATAGGTGTGATTAACGTGGTTCCCGATAAAGACGGTGTAATACGTTATGTTCCTCTCTTTTATAAATTGAATGATTATTTTTTGCCTCAAATGGGCGTTAGTTCTTTTATTGAAAACGCAAACATTAAATATGAAAAAAAATACTTTTTAATTAACGATAAAAAAATACCGGTGAATGAGAATGCTCAATATTTTGTTAATTGGTACAAACCGAATTATTTTAAGTATGTTACTTTTTCTTCGGTAATACAGTCTGCGTTTGCAAAAGAATCAAAACGACTTTTACCGAAAGGTTTTTTTAAAGATAAAATTGTTCTTATAGGAAGTACCGCCACCGGAATAGATGATTATATTACAACCCCGTTTTCAAAGCCGATTCCGGGTGTTGAGTTGTGGGCTACCGTTATTTCAAACATACAAGATTCTTATTTTGTAAAACAAACAAATTCGATACTGAATCTTTTGTTTTTAATTGCGGTTAATTTTTTTACAATTTTTATCTTTATCAGAATAAATAACAAAAAAGGTTCGATATTTTTTATCATATTTCCTTTGCTATATATCTTTTTGTCATTTTGGATTTTTGGAAAATACCGATTGATTTTGCCGATAGTTCCCGTTTATTCCGCTTTTGTTTTATCCTTTATTTATTCATCCATGATAAGTTATATTGCCGAAGGAAAATCAAAAAGAGAATTAAAAAAAGTATTTTCAAGATATTTACATCCCGATGTGGTGGAAAAAATTGTGGAAAATCCCGATGAAATTAAATTGGGTGGCGATTCGATTTATGCTACCGTATTCTTTAGCGATATTGCAAATTTTACCACATATTCGGAAGGTAAATCAGCAGAAGAGGTTATCACCATACTAAATAAATACTTCGAATCGTTTTCCGAATTTATTTTGGATAACAAGGGTCTTTTGGATAAATATATGGGAGACGGTATAATGGCGATTTTCGGTGCGCCTTTTCATCTTAAAAATCATGCGTATCTTGCCTGTAAAACGGCACTGCAACATAAAAAATTTGCCGAAACCGTTACTAATAAAGCCGCATTTTTGCATAAAAATACAAGAATTGGTATAAATTCGGGAAATATAGTGGCGGGTAATCTCGGTTCGGAAAAGAAAACGGATTATACCGCTATTGGCGATGATGTAAATCTGGGATCAAGATTGGAAGGAGTTAATAAGGTATATAAAACCAAAATTATCATTAGCCAATCCACATATGATTTGGTAAAAGATGATTTTATTTGTCGTGAATTGGATAGATTGAAAGTGAAAGGCAAAAACAAAGCTACATCCATTTACGAATTGATAGATTTTAAAAAAGATAACGGCTCGGTTGTGTGGATTGATTTTTATCATAAGGGATTATATGAATACAAAAAGGGTAATTGGGACGAAGCCATAAAATATTTTAATAAGGTTTTAGAATTGAAAACCAATGATTATCCTTCCGAATTGATGATAGAAAGATGTAATAAATTAAAAATCGAAAATCCTGAAAATTGGGATGGAGTGATTGTTTTAAAATCCAAATAAAGGTGGAGGAATTATGAAAAAAACATTTTTTTTGATTCTTATACTTATTACCGTAATCTTGATAGCTCAAGAAATTATGGTTGTAAAAAGAAATCATGCGGTATTACGAGAAGGTCCCGGATCTTTTTATCCGGTTGTTACCACATTAAAAATCGATACACAGGTAGAGGTTTTGCAAAAAAAGGGAAAATGGTACCAAATCCGGGTGGGAGATAAAACGGGTTTTATATCATCCAAAGTATTTAAAGAAAAGAAAAACAGGGTAAATCCGGAAAAAATGGGAGAAAGTCAAACCGAAATAGAAGTGGCTCAAAGCGGTTTAACTGCGGGGGTTAAAGGATTTGCCGAAAGATTTTCAAAAAAGCTAAAAGCCGACGATACTTTTATAAATTACTTTATGAGTTATAATATAAACCCGAAAAGTTATAAAAAATTTAGAAAAAAAACATACAAAAAAATCTCTAATAAAAAAGCCAAAAAATATAATCATTTACCCCCTTCGGAAAAAACCGAATACTACACTTTTTCAGAACAAGGATTAGGTTTGGCAATTGCCGCAAAATTGGCATCCATGGGATTATTTAAAGATAAAGTTATTACGGATTATTTGAATAATTTCGGAAATCTGATAGTAGATGCTTCCGACGGATACGATCAAACTTTTAAATTCTTTGTTTTGGATATAAAAAATCCTAATGCGTATTCCTGTCCGGGTGGTATAGTTTTTATTACAAAAGGTATGCTACAAACCATTAATAACGAATCCGAGTTGGCTTGCGTTTTAGGCCACGAAATAGCACATATCGTTAGAAAGCACGGTATGAAAGAAGTGGAAAGAAGAGTTAATGACATTTATGCGGATAAAGCTTTTAAAGAGTTGGATAACGAGCTTGAAGAAATAGGACATCAGCAGGACGAAAAGATAGCTATGACCGAAAAAGAGCTGGAAGAACTTTCGGCGGATATCTACGAAGTTATAGTGGAAGGTAGGCTAAAGAAATATGAAGCCGAAGCCGATAGATTGGGTTTGCTATATGCTACCAGAGCCGGTTTTGATCCTAACGGAATGATCACTCTTTTAAATAGAATGCTTTTAGAAAATGCTAAATCAAATAACGAACATTATTCGCAGGATGAAATAAAAAAGCGTATAAGTCGGGTTAAGAAAGATATAAAAAAACTTAAAGTACCCCGAAAAGTATTGATTAATAAAAAACGATATAAGAAGTATTTGGGAAATATTTAAATCGAAATAAAAAAAGACGCTGAAAATTTCAGCGTCTTTTAAAATTGGCATCCCCTAGGGGAATCGAACCCCTGTTGCAGGAATGAAAATCCTGAGTCCTAGGCCACTAGACGAAGGGGACACATGGTGATCCAGGATGGATTCGAACCATCGACTCTCTGCTCAAAAGGCAGATACTCTACCACTGAGTTACTGGACCACTTCTATATATCTGCATCTTAAAATCAAATGTGAGCGTCAAAGTATAAATGCCGTTATATCTGTCAAATTGATTTTTTAAAAATTCATAAAAAAATTATTTTTATTCGATTTTTTTTGCAAATGAAGAAAAAATTATAAAAATATTGAACCCGAAGCGGATAAAAAATAAGCTAAAATCATTATTTTATTGCCTAATCCGAAAAACTTTCTTAATTTATTTGACAGAAAAACCCTATATTCGAAATGAAAACAAAAATAATTTTTAAAGAGGTTTACAAATGACATATAAAGAACAGTTGGAAATTATTAAAAAAGGTGTGGAAGAAATTATTACCGAAGAGGAATTACTAAAAAAATTGGAAAATGCGGATAAAACGGGAAAACCGTTAAGAATAAAATACGGTATAGATCCTACCGGCTATGATGTGCATTTGGGACATTTGGTACCGATTAGAAAAATGAGAGAGTTTCAGGATTTGGGGCATATTGGAGTGATAATTATAGGAGATTTTACTGCGCAAATAGGAGATCCCACCGGCAAAGACGAAACAAGAAAAGCTCTCACGCCCGAACAGGTGAAAAAAAATTCCGAACGATATATGGAACAAATTTTCACGGTTCTTGACAAGGATAAAACAGAGGTTCGTTATCAATCCGAATGGTTTGGAAAAATGTCTATGGCAGATGTTATCAAATTAATGGGAAAATTTACACTGGCTCAATTTATGGCACATGATACATTTAGAAAACGTTATGAAAACGGTTTGCCTTTGAGTATGCACGAAATAATGTATCCCCTGTTGCAAGCCTATGATTCCGTTGCTATTCAAGCCGATGTCGAATTGGGTGCTACCGAACAAAAATTTAATATTCTTACCGGAAGAGATATGCAAAAATATTTTAATATGCCACAACAAATTGCTATCTTATCACCTATTTTAATGGGAACGGACGGCAAAGAAAAAATGAGCAAAAGCTTAAATAATTACATAGCGGTTTTGGATTCACCCGAAGATAAATACGGCAAAGTAATGTCCATACCGGATAATTTGATTATCAATTACTATAAATATGCCACTTCCAAAACACCTGAAGAAATAAAAAAAATAGAAAGTATCTTAAAAGAAGGCAAAGTTAATCCGAAAAGTATAAAACAACAATTGGCAAAAGAAATTGTAGAATCTTTCCATGGCAAAGAAGCCGCAGAAAAAGCGGAGGAGCATTTCAACAAAGTATTTAGTAAAAAACAGCTTCCGGACGATATGCCCGAATATAAGTTATCAGGTTCAAAAAAATTAACCGAAATTCTGGTTGAAACGGGATTATGTAAGTCCGCAGGAGAAGCGAAAAGATTAATGAAACAAAATGCCGTAAAAGTCGATGATATAAAAATAAATGATATTATGTTTGAAATTAAAGAAAACGCTGTGATAAAAGTAGGAAAACGTCGTTTCCTAAAAATAATTAAGTAGGTATTATGTCACTTATTATAAAAATTTTCATAGAACTTCCGATACTTTTAATGACGCTCACGGTTCACGAATTCAGCCATGGTTGGGTTGCATACATGTTAGGCGACGATACAGCCAAAAGAATGGGACGATTAACATTAAATCCTATATCACATATCGATCCTATCGGTATGATAATGCTGTTTTTGGTTCATATCGGTTGGGCAAAACCCGTTCCCATAAATCCCTATAATTTTAAGGATCAAAAAAGAGATATGGCTCTATCCGCCGCCGCCGGTCCCTTATCGAATTTTATCGTGGCAATTATATTTTCTTTGTTTTTTAGAATAATAACTCACGGAAATCCGCAAATGATGATGTATGGCTCTTTACCCGCACAAATAGTTACTTATATCATTTATTATACGGTTTTAATCAATTTGGCTTTGGGAATTTTTAATTTAATACCTATTCCCCCGATGGACGGCTCAAAAATTTTGGGTGGGTTTTTATCTGATGAAGCATATTATAAATACACTTTGCAAGAGCAACGAGGTGCACAAATTTTGATGATAATTTTTTTGATTTCTTATATTTTCAGATTGAATCTAATCGGAACAATTATTACGCCGCCGTTGAATTTTTGTCTTAGAATTTTAATGGGAGTTACTTTATAAAGGATTATCAAAGATTTTTTAACGCATTATCCAAACGTTTTAATCCTTCTTTTAACATATTTTTCGGACAGGCAAAATTTAATCTTACATAATTTGGAAGCCCGAATT
>CAZUGB010000133.1:0-3143 GCA_964619925.1 uncultured Candidatus Cloacimonadota bacterium | reverse complement strand
ATTTTCATTTTATCATCTTTAAAAAATCTTCTTCGGAAATTATCTTAACGGAAGGTATATTTTGAGCTTTTTTTAATTTTGAACCAGGATTTTCACCAACAATCAAATAATCCAAATTTTTGCTAACGGATGATAATATTTTTCCGCCCTTATCCAAAATCAAATCCTTTATTTCATTTCTCTTAAAATGTTTCAATGTTCCCGTAATCAAAAATTTTTTACCGTTTAAAACACTTTCTTTTTGTTCCGATTGAAAATTAAGTCCGGCTTCTTTTAATTCCTTTATCAATTGCAAACTTTCGGGATTATGAAAAAATTTATACAACGACTCGGCTATTTTCTCTCCGATTTCTTCTATTTGCAAAAAATCTTCATAAGAGGCATTTATCATTTCATCTATATTTTTAAAATGCGATGTAAGTATCCCTGATATTTTTTCCCCTACAAATCTGATTCCCAAACCGTATAAAATTTTGTGGAATTTTTGTGATTTGGATTTTTCTATAGCGTTTTTTAGATTTTCTACCGATTTTTCGGCTTGTTTTTCAAAAGTTTTTATCTTTTCATAATCAAGATGATAAATATCGCTTATTTTCGTTAACATTTTTTCTTCTATCAATTTTGATATAAGAGCTTCGCCCAAGCCTTCGATGTCCACGGCATTTCTCGATGCAAAGTGTTCTATTCTTTTTTGTAATTGAGCAGGACAATTCACATTGTTACAGTAGCTTATAGCTCCGTTTTCATCTTTAATTATTTCACTGTTACATACGGGACACTTTTCGGGAAATTTTATTTCTTTCGCATCTTTCGGACGCAGTTCTTTTACCACACCAATAATTTTGGGAATAATTTCTCCGGATTTGATAACTTTGACCATATCATTTATTTTCAAATCCAATCTTTTTATTTCGTCTTCGTTATGTAATGTAGCTCTCGAAACCGTGGAACCGGATATTTTTATCGGCTCCAAAATCGCCACGGGTGTGATTGCTCCGGTTCTTCCCACTTGGAATATAACATCTTTTAATTTTGTTATCTTTTCTTCCGGCTTAAATTTGTAGGCTATCGACCACCTCGGACTTTTTGCGGTATAACCTAATTTGTTTCTTACATCAAATTCGTTTACTTTTATTACAATACCGTCGATGTCCATTTCAAGAGAAGATTTGTTTTCTTCCCAATAGTTGCAATATTCTTCCATTTCTTTAAAATTATTTGTAAATTTTGTATGTTTACTAACCTTAAAACCGTTATCCGAAAGAAATTTGATTAATTTCTGCTGTGTATTAACATCTTTATTTTCAAAAAAACCTACGGCATACATTATGGAAGACAAATTTCGTTTTTCTACAATTGATGAATCTTTTATTTTGATAGTTCCAGCCGCCGCATTTCTGGGATTTGCAAAAAGATTTTCTCCGTTTTCTTGGCGTTCTTTGTTTATTCTTTCAAATTCATCTACGGGCAGATAAATTTCTCCTCTCACTTCAATATCATTTTCATATTTGATTTTTTGGGGAATGGATTTTATTTTTTTTACATTTTGCGTAACGTCTTCTCCCTCTATCCCGTCTCCTCTTGTGGTGGCATAAACCATTTTACCGTTTTGATAAAAAATATTTATGCTAAAACCGTCTATTTTGTGTTCCAAACTAAAACTTACAGTGCTTTCTTCGGCTTGTATCTTATGAACGAAACTTTTTACTTCTTCCAAAGAATAGGCATTATCCAAACTATACATCCTAACTTTGTGAGGAATAATTTTGCCGAAATTTGCTATATCGCTTCCCACAAATTCCGTAGGTGAATCTTTGTGTTTGTATTGAGGATATTGTTTTTCCAATTCTTTTAGTCTCGCAAGCATTTTATCATATTCGAAATCGGAAATTTCCGGTGCATTTTTTTCGTAATACAATTTGTTATGGCGTTTCAATTCTTTTGTTAATTCGTCTATTTCATGTTTTGCAAATAGATCATCAGCCATTTTTATTTATCCTTAAATTCCTTGTATTTGTTTATCAGTCCGTTTGTAGAGCTATCGAATTTATTTATCTTCGATTCGCCGGAAAGATATGGTAAGATGTTTTTTGCCAATTGTTTTCCAAGTTCCACACCCCATTGGTCAAAACTGAATATATTCCAAATTACACCTTGAACGAAAATTTTGTGTTCATACATTGCTATTAGCATACCCAAAGTATAAGGCGTTAATTTTTTATAAAGAATAGAATTTGTGGGTCTGTTTCCCTCAAAAACTCTAAAAGGCAATAATTTTTCTATCTCTTCGGCGGATTTACCGGATTTTGTCATTTCATCAATCACTTCCTGCTCTGATTTACCGTTCATTAAAGCTTGTGTTTGAGCAAAAAAATTGGATAATAATTTTTCATGATGATCACCTATGGGATTATTGCTGTTTGCACCTGCAAGAAAATCGCAGGGTATTATCTTTGTTCCCTGATGAATTAGCTGATAAAAAGCGTGTTGTCCGTTTGTGCCGGGTTCACCCCAAATTATTGGTCCGGTTTGATAACCTATCTTTTTGCCAAATCTATCCACACTTTTTCCGTTACTTTCCATATTCCCCTGTTGAAAATAAGCCGCAAATCGGTGAAGATATTGTTCATATGGTAAAATCGCTTCCGTTTCGAATTCAAAAAAATTATTGTACCAAATGCCGATTAATGCCAAAATTACTGGAATATTTTTTTCAAAAGGTGATGTTTTGAAATGCACATCCATTGCATAAGCACCTTTCAAAAGCTCCTCAAAGTTATCATATCCCACGGATAAAGCGATGGATAAGCCTATCGCAGACCACAATGAATACCTTCCGCCTACCCAATTCCAAAATACAAACATATTGTCGGGATTTATGCCGAATTTTATTACTTCGTCTCTGTTTGTGGATAAAGCTACAAAATGTTTCTCTACATATTTTTCATCTTTTGCTTTTTCCAAAAACCAATTTCGAGCGGTTCGGGCATTGGTCATGGTTTCTTGCGTGGTAAATGTTTTCGATGCAATTAAAAACAATGTGGTTTCAGGATTGAGTTTTTTTAGCGTTTGATAAATGTGCGTGGAATCGATATTGGATACAAAATGAAGATTAATATCATCTCGTTGATAGTATTTTAGTG
>CAZUGB010000132.1:0-10058 GCA_964619925.1 uncultured Candidatus Cloacimonadota bacterium | reverse complement strand
ATAAAAAAAAACGGAAATGGTTATGAAAAAATTACTTATTCTTTTAATTATTCTTATAAAAATCGGTTTGTTTTCCCATGATACTTTTATTTTAAACTTACCTTCGGGAAAAGAAGATAACGGTATAAAATGGACCAGCTTTCCCGTTTTAAAGAGAACTCAAAAAGATTCCTGCAAAGTAAGTTACGTTTTAAAGCCGATAATGAGTGAGATAAGTAGCGAGACATCTTTGGAAAAAATTTTATACAAACGAGCCGGCATTCCCGTTGAAATGATATTTTTTGATCAGTTTTTTTGGGTAAATTCAAATCATATTCTTGATTCCTCCGTAGGATACAAAATAAAAATGCTACCGACCTCAAATCCGGTTAAGATTAAAATCAGCGGTACATTGGAAAATCCTAAAAGAAAGATAAAATTATATCACGGTATGGAAAATTGGATCGGTTACTTTATAAAAAAAAGTCAAACAATTCAAGATGCGTTCGGCGAAGATGTTTTGCAGCATATCACTATGATAAAAGCGCAACATTGGTTTTGGATAAATCCGAAAAATCATCCTTATTTGCCCAACCTTACGGCAACATTAAATTTTGCGGATATGGTAGTGGTATATTGCGATACCGATATTGAGTTCAGTTGGAGTGATAAAAAATCTACAAAACCTTTTGTAAAAAAAACCACCCGACATTTTAATCCCGAAGAAAAAACAAACTACATCCCTTTCTTGGTAAAAATTCCGGATGAATTTATCAAACGGGATTACAGCGAATTGGGAATCTTTCTTAATGATATCTGCATTGGCTCTTCGGTAATTACGGATACGATATTAACTATTCCCTTATATTACAAAAGCATTTTAAAAGATCCATACAACGACCTTGTTTTTTCAATTTATAATAAGAAAAATAACAAATATCAAACATACAGAAATTATCTGACATTCGATACAAAGAAGAACAAATTTGATAAAAATCCGATAACTTTTAATGAACATCTGCCTTTTTATTTTATCAAACTGCTGTCAAATTTAAGTAACGAAGAAAAAGATATTCTTCTTAACATCATCAACAATCCCGAAAAACAACAGGTTTTTATAAACTATTATCTGCCTACCGAACAAAATTTAAAAATTGCAATATACGATATGAACGATAAACAAATAACCACATTGGTAAGCGGCAAACAAATATCGGGAAGTTATCAATTGATTTGGGAGTACAAATCCGAAAGAGGATTGTATTTTTGCAAGCTAATCACAAAAGATAAAATTTTGAAAAAAAAGATTATATTGGTTAGATGAAATCAATGTATAAAAATCTTCCCTGTAAAATTTGACAAAGAAATCACTAAATTAATTTTTGCATGATAAATCTTTTAGGAGTTTAAAATTATGAGAATAAAATTCGTATTAACGATAGTTGCAATATTGGGTTTTTCCACACTATTTGCCAATTCCATATTTTCTTTTTACGGTATGCCCGTGGAAACATACGGAATTGATGCCTACGGTTTGGGAGCGGGAGAAACCGGTTTTTCGGACTTATTCAGAACAAATTTATCGTACACAAATCCCTCGATAATGGCTACCTCATCCAAAATAACAGTATCCACATCGTCCACATTCGGTTTTGTATGGTACAAAGATAATAACAGCACTTTTAGAAGTGATACCCAATATTTTCCATATTTTAATCTGTCAATTCCCCTTAAATCTCATAAACTCGGTTTTTCTTTCAATTCTTTATTGTCCGGTAATTTCGTTACCAGACAAGACGGCACCATAACCGACAATTCGGTGGATTACGATTATACCGAGATTCACAAGATAGATGCAAATGTATTTAAAACAAGCTTGCTATATGCTTTTAAAAACAAATACGTAAATTTCGGGCTTTCCGGTGATATTTACATGGGTCACAGGATAAAATATTGGAAAATTGATTTTAAAGACGATTATTTCAACGATGCTACTTACGAACACGAAGAAGATTTAAAAAATTTCGGATTTACCGTTGGATTAAGCAAAAAAATAAATGATTTTTCATTCGGAACTTTTTACAAATCGTCATCATCTTTATACGGCTCGGTTTATAACAGATATTCATTTGTTCCCGGTGAAGACACTCTTTCCACAAAAGAAAACAATCTTTTGCAAATTCCCGAAATGTATGGTGCCGGAATCACTTACAACCGTAATGTTTACAAAATTTCTTTCGAAACGATTTATGAAAATTATCAAAAATATGATGATAATTCGCAAAATACACTTAAAATATCCGTCGGTCTGACATACGATCCTATTTTGGGATACGGTTCTTGGATAAATAATGTTCCTTTCAGATTGGGATATACCTACAAAACTTTGCCTTACAAAGTAAATAATTCCACCGTTTCTGAAAAGAAATTAACAGCCGGATTTACCATTCCCCTTCATCATGGCGAAAAAATAAACTTTGCGATCTCTCTGTACAGACGAGGCGATATAAACAAAAACAATATGGAAGATACGGGATTATCCTTTAACATTGGCATTAGTGCTTTTGATATTTTTTCTAAACGACATAGAAGAATCAAACCGAGGGAAATACCCGAAAAGGAATTTTAATATCAAATGAAATCTTATTGGAACTACAATGAAAAGAGCATTAATTTGCCTTTGTCAGCTCAAATCATTAAAAATAGAAATTGTAAAGAAACTTGTTTTTATAATAAATTAAGTGATTTTGCCGACATAAATTTACTAAAAAATCTCGATGCGGCATCGAAAAAAATTATAGAATTTTTAAAAAACAATAAAAAAATTATTATTTTCGGACATGATGATCCCGACGGTATAACGGCAACTTATATTCTTTATGACTTTTTCGCATCACAGGGCTATAAAAATATTCACTACTATATACCAAATAGAAAAATCGAACGACACGGCATTCAGGATACATTTTTAAACAAGGTTTTTGATTTGGAAATTGATTTGGTTATCACCGTGGATAACGGCATAGCATCTTATGATGCGGTAAAAACGCTAAAAGAACACAACGTAACGGTAATTATCACCGATCATCATCTTATCCCCGACAAATTACCTCCCGCAGATATAATAGTAAATCCCAAATTAGCCGATTCCTTATTTCCCGACCGATTTATCGCCGGTGTGGGTGTAGCCTATTTTCTAATGTTAAAAATGGCTGAATTAACGGGTGCAAAACATTCCTTAAATTATCTTTTTTGGACGGCTCTGGGTACTTTTGCAGATAGAGTTCAATTGCAAGATGCAAATAGAATAATCATAAGAGAAGCTTTTGCCAATTGGCAATTTTTTGATGATGAAATACTTTATTTTATAGATAAAAACTTTCAAACATACACACAAAAATCTCAAATGCAAAACTTTTTGGAATTTCTTATTCCAATTATTCATAACGGTAGAGATAAAAACGGTGAACATCAGGCTTTAAAGATGTTAATTTCCACAAATCACGAAGAAAAGAAGGAAATATATCAAAAACTATTTTCCCAAAAAATTTCTTACGAAAATCGCAGACAAGCTATGGACAGATTTATAAACAATCTACCGAAACCCAATGGACAAAGTTATATTTTTATTGATAAAAACGATGATGTTCCATACGATTTTACCGGTTATCTTGCGGGTGAGCTGGCATCGAAATATCAAATACCTTCCTTGGTGATAAAAAAACATAACGATATTTGGAACTGTGAAGCAAGAGCCACAAGCGGATTTAATCTTATAGATGCTTTTAAATTTGCAAAAGAACATTTGATTCAATTCGGCGGGCATGCCCAAGCGGCAGGTTTTACAATTCGAGAAGAAATGATAGATGCTTTTACGAATGAATTTAACAAATATATTCAACTACATCTTAACGAAAAAAAAGAAAACAAAACCATTATTGTGGATGCCGTTATTGATTGCGATAAAACAAAAGCCGATTCTTTTTTATCCGAAAACTTGGAAGATTTTTATCCTTTCGGTCAAAATTTCGGATATCCCGTTATCCTTCTAAAAAACTTTCATCCCCAAAATACCGATTTAAACGATTTTATTTTATCAGGTTTTGGTAATATCACACAAAAGTCACATTTGGTAATTTCCCTTCAAAAAAATATCTTAAAACTTATAGATTACGAACCGATAAGATGAAAAAATTTTTATTGGACGAAAATCTGGGTAAACTCGCCAAATGGTTAAGATTTTTAGGATATGATGCCGCTATTTACAAAAAAATCAGTGTTAATAATAAAATTAGATTGGCAAACAGGGAAAAAAGAATTTATCTTACACGAGACAAAAAAACGGCTAAATTAAAAAAGAAATTTTCAAGAATACTTATAAAATCGGAAAATTACAAAGAGCAATTAAAAGAATTGAAAGGTCATATCGAATTTGACGAAGCAAAACTTTTTACGGTTTGTCCGCACTGCAATAGAAAATTAAAAGCCACTACCAAAGAAAAAGTAGAAAAATTAATCCCCGAATACATCTATCAAACGCACGATGAATTTATGGTTTGTTATTTTTGCGGAAGAGTTTTTTGGAAAGGTACGCACTATCAAAAAATATTAAACACGCTAAAAAAAATTTTTTAGATTTTATCTTTTGTGAGCAAAAGAAGATAACCTATTGCCGCTCCCATAATGTAGTATAAAAAATCTTCCGGCACAAAATTGGTTCCCAAAAGCGTTTTTCCCAAATAAAAACTTCTTAAATATTCAAGAAAAGGCGGATGCCACAACTGCATAATTTCCAATATCGAAGTGGCAAGAAATACTATCAAAACTATTTTAACGCTCTTTACTTTGCCAAAAATCAGTTTGAAAAAGAGTATCCAAAATGTAACGTAAAATAAATCACAAATTCTATTGTTTATCGTATTTTGATATAATCCCTTATAAAATTTCAGATAAAATCCCAAAGGGGTAATGATTATCAAACTAATTATCAGAAACAAGTTATCTTTTATATATTTTCCCATAATTTTGCGGAAACTACCCGATAGTGCGGGTTATAGTTATTTTTGTACTCATTGCTATGATGAAATATCAAATTACCTTTTAATAATTCGGACTTTATTTTTTTGTAATCAATCTCAAAATCCTTTATACCGTACTTTTGTATTTCCCAAACAATATCCTCCCATAATTTTATCCATTCCGAAACAGGGATACCTTTTGACATTTCGGCACTTTTTAATAGTAATTCAAAAAAAATATCGACATCGTTTATCAATCCCAAATCCACCCTGATAAAATCATTTTTTAAAAAAGAAATATCCTGAATATTATTTCCGCACGGATTTTGTATTTCCCGCAAGAGATATTCATAAGCCGTTTGTGTATTTTTTAGGATATGAGCGGGACCGAAAACCGCTTGGTAAAACATTTTGTAATAATCTTGCAGTTTGGCTTGCGGATGCAATTTTTTTTCGTTTTCTATCAATTTAGTTATTGTCATTCAGTTTAAAAAATATTCCTCTTTGAGATCGGGATGTGGTGATAATGTTGTTTTTTAATAACTCCGAAAGATACTTATTAACTTCGTTTATGTGCATTGAAAGCATATTTGACAAATCTTCGTCGGTGAGCGGACGGCGTTTTATCGCTTCCAATATTTGCTTTTGAATATCTTCGTCGAAGCTTTTTATTTTTTTACGAGATTTGAATTTGGCTATAATTTCCACAGGCAGAGGCAATAATTTATTCCTTATTTCTTCCAATTTTTCTTTTGGCAAAGGTTTTACCCAAGGCGCCGTACCAGGACGGTCCAAAGTATTCAATTGTATTTTATTCGGTTGTATCTTTTCCAATTCGGATTTGATGAGCATAATTTCTTTTTCATTATCGTTTAAACCCGGGACGAAAAAGACTTCCAACCAAATTTCACCTTTAAATTTCTTTTTTAGATTAATCAAACCTTCCACCACATCATAGCTCTTTAAATTTCTTGCGGGTCTGTTTAATTTTAAAAAACACTCTTCGGACACACAATCAAGCGAGGGTAATATCAAATCGAAATTCAAAACTTCATTAACGACTTTTTCATCTTTGAACAATGTGGAATTTGTAAGCAATGCGGTTTTGTATTGCGGATAATTTGTTTTGATAAAGTTAAGAATTTCTCCCAATTTACTGTGCAATGTAGGTTCTCCCGCTCCCGAAAAGGTGATATAATCCAATTCGGGCTTCATTGAAAGATAATGTTTCAATTCGTTATAAATTTCTTCGGTTTTAACATATTCTTTTCTTTCCGTGGTAAGCAAGGTAGTTTTACCTACCTCGCAATACACACAATTTAAACTGCACACTTTCAGAGGGACCAAATCTATTCCCAAAGATACTCCCAATCTTCTTGAAGGAACCGGTCCGAAAAGGTGTTTATAAGTCATTTTATCCTCGTTAATTATAATTTATCACTCACTTCTTTTTCCACACGCAAAGCCAATTGATCTATTTTAATGGCAAGATGTTCCGCTTTTGTCATAATGTCGTTTTTAAACTTTTCGTCGGTAATTCCTCCCATATTTATTTTAACATTCAAAAACGCACTTTTTGCCGCCGCATTCGCTTCAATCGCCGCTACGCCTGCATCCGAAAGAGCATTTTTATTTCCGAATTTTGCAATCTCGGAAGCCAATTCCACGGCTTTATTGGCTAATTCCAAAGTTTCGAAGGGAACCATTATGGCTTTTTTGGTAGCTTCTTGAATAATTTTTTCTCTTGTTTTCTTTTCTTCTTCGGTTTTCTTGGGCAATCGCAAAGCATCCATCATTTCATAAAATACCTGTGTATCTTTATCTATGGATGCAAGCGCTTCATCTTTTATCTTTTGTCCTCTTTCCGCAACATCCACCGATTCTTTGTAATATTTTTCATAACCTTTTTTACCATAGGTCAAATTTGCCACCATAGAAGACAATGCACCGGATAATGCCAACGAAAGAGCGGCTACGCTTCCGCCTCCGGGGGCAGGTGAATCCGTGGATAATTCATCGTTAAATTCCGTTAAGGTTTTATTAGCCAAGGTATCTTCATTAGCAATGCTATATTCTATAATTTTTTTATTAAGGTCAAAGGGTCCCAAATCTTCCAATCCCATTGATTGAACGGCGGTTTTGATTATCATTTCTTCGGGAATACCGGTACTTTCGTTTAATTTTTGCAAATAATATTTTCCCGCCATAAGCAATGTTTCTTTTGGTGCAAGTCCCACCAATTCGCTTCCGGTAACCAAAATACCTTTTTCCGCTGCGAGTTCTCTTACTTTTTCCAAAACAATGTGCGGCGGTGTTATCTTATAGTTTGTAAGATTCATACTTATTTGAGCTCTGTCATATTCGTCAATATACCAACCTACCGCTTTGCAATGGCTAAAAAGTCCTTTTTGCTTTATTTTCTTTCCGTTTTCATCTTTTACTATCTTACCGTTTTTATCTCTTTTCCACCTACCGCTTTCACGAATGGATAACGCAATATCGTGGGCTTTCTTTTTATCTCTTGTGTTTAAGTTTATATTGTATGCTATTAAAAATTCTCTTGCGCTTATTGCCGTGGCACCTGCTTTCGGATTGAATTTTTGCGGTCCGAAATCCGGTTTCCAATAGGGATCTTTCATTTTTTCGGGCAATGCTTCATATTCACCCTTTCTTACTTCCGCCAGATTTTTCCATTCCGGTTTTGTGGCGGCATTTTCATACAGATAAACGGGTATTTGCAATTCTTCTCCGACGCGTTTACCCAATTTTTTTGCCAATTCCACACATTCTTCCATTGTGATATCGGAAACCGGTATCAAAGGGCAAACATCGGTAGCTCCCATACGGGGATGCGCTCCTTTGTGCTTGGACATATCTATTAATTCGGATGCTTTCTTTATAGCCTGAAACGCCGCTTCTATCACGGGTTCGGGTTCTCCCACAAAGGTAAAAACGGTTCTGTTTGTATCCGCTCCCGGATCCACATCCAATAATTTTACCCCTTTTACTTCCTTTATTACAGCCGCAATTTGGTCCAAAATTTTTTTGTCTCTGCCTTCACTAAAATTGGGAACACATTCTACCAATTTCATAATTCCTCCGTATATTTCATTTTATTTTATTAATTTTATCGCAAGATGGAAAAAAAAATTCCAATTTGATGTCAATTATAAAATTACGATTTTTTTGCTAAATTTATTATAAATTTTTATACTTGTTTTTTTCTCTCCGATTTATTTTCCGATTT
This sequence comes from uncultured Candidatus Cloacimonadota bacterium, assembly GCA_964619925.1. Taxonomy (GTDB): domain Bacteria; phylum Cloacimonadota; class Cloacimonadia; order Cloacimonadales; family TCS61; genus CAZUGB01. Next base: position 1,814 of record CAZUGB010000132.1, on the reverse strand, counting down.
TAAATAATATCCATTTCCGAATTCGTTACAATACAAAATACAATGCTACGGATATGAAAAATGCCAAGTAACCGATGAGTAAAAATTTTACGGTAAAAACTCCCGAATTGGATGTGCTTTTGTGATTAATAAATATTTTATAGGCTATTAAATTTGCCAATGAACCGAACAAACTTCCAAAACCGCCAACGCTCACACCCCAAAGAAGCGCTTTCCATTGGATAGTATATTTGGAAAATAACAACGCAGCGGGAACATTACTTATCAATTGGCTTATCAATGCGGAAAATAAAAATACATGTTCGGAACTGTTTATCGCGGCATTTAATACAAATCTGATATTATCCGCCAAACCGAAAAAAAAGATAAAAACTATCAAAAGAGAATAATCGATAATAAGAACTTTTCTATCAAAAATAGCTACAAACAAAATTATGAAAAAAATTAAATATATGGGTATCAGATGAAGAACAATCAATAGAAGAATTATCAAAAAAATACCGTATAAATATGATTTTCCGTCAACTTTCTGCAGTTTCAAAGATTTTTCGGATTTTACATGAATAAATAGGGTGGTAACGGATAGCAAAACGAAAAATAAAATTGAAAACGGCGCTATGGTTTTGATAAATACAATAGGATTTATTTTGTAGTACCAATAAATAAACAGATTTTGAGGATTTCCTATCGGTGTAAGTGCCGAACCTGCATTTGCCGCTATCGCTTCCAAAATTACCAAAATGTCTTTTCGATTGATATTTAAATTTAATGTAATGGGAACAATTACGATAAGAGCAATGTCATTTGTTACTATCATTGAAAGAAAAAAAACGGATAAAACCAATTTTAGCGGCAATAGTTTTCCTTTCTCGATACTTTTTGATATTCTTGTAATCAAACCGCTTGATTGAAGACCGTTAATTACCACAAACAACGCAAATAAAATGAATAAAACTTGCAATTCCCGAATTGAGTAAACAGGCAAATGCTTCGTATAAACGGATGTTATAATCAGACCCGCACCGGATACAATGGCTAACCATTCTTTGAGAATAAAAGTTATAAAAATATTTTGTAATGCTTTTTCTTTCATCTTATGTGAATGTAAAGAAATTTAATTCCCTTTTATGGAAGCTTTTTCCACCCAAAAGAGTTCGCACGAACCATCTCCCGTATCTTTTCTGGATAATGAGCTTTGCCAGTACCAATTGTTATCTTCCACTCTCACGAGTTTACCCTTTAAATGCACAATATCGTGTTTTTTGATTTTCTTTAATATTTCATAAACTTCTTCGGTTGCAGGAATGATATGTGTATTTGCGCTGTGAGTTTCTATTTCCCTTCTCGGAATAGGAAACCTTTTCGTTTTCCAATAATACCAGCGTCCCCATTGTGAAATTTTAATATCTTTGGTGATGTTCAAATTTGCCATTTTACCCCAACCCAATACCAAATCCATTGGTGAAAGTTTGGCTTCTTTGCCTTTTTTGTAGTTATGTCTGGATAGTACTCGCGCTACCACCTCATATTCGGCGAGAGGCGTAATTCTAAAATTTTTATATCCGAACGAAATCTTTTCTTTGATATTTTTTTGAAACGGTTCTTCCGAGATTCGGCTAAAATTTCCATAATCTTTTGAGGAAATATCCGGTGTCGGCTGGCATTTATGAACATAAAATATCCCCGCAAACACCAATAAAAGGAAGATAAGAATGTTTCTGAAAGTAGGATTCATTTTTTAGGGCGATATTATATGTAGCCAATCTCCGAGCAGAAATTGTAATCTTCCTATCAGAAGAGATATTCTTGCCATG
>CAZUGB010000131.1:0-8354 GCA_964619925.1 uncultured Candidatus Cloacimonadota bacterium | reverse complement strand
AAAGTGTGATAGCCTCTTTAAATTTATCCATTTGAATATAAATATCCGTGATGAACAAAACGGATTCATAATAATATTGTGAATAATCTTTTTTTCGTTCGAGATAATTTTTTGTGCTTAGAAAAAGGGTTAGTGCTTTTTTTAAATTATTCCCATCAAAATACATTTTTCCTAAATAGTAATTGAATATAGCGGTATTTAAACTGTCATTCGGTATCTTTTTGTATATTTGTTTGAATTTTAGAATTTGAGATTCCAAATTATGTTCATTTAACGATTCTAGAATTATAGTATTTTCAGCTGCCATATAAATAGCATAGTTTTTTTCTTTCAGTGCCGTTTTTTTGGTTTTTTTTAGATATTCTAAAAATTTATCTTTTTTACCTTGATTGTAATAATGATAGCTGATATTCAATAAAGTTTTGGATTTTTTTTCGGATGTATGAAGTTCGTTAAAAAGGCTATCAAGAACAGTTTTGGCTAATAATGGAAAAGAAAGTAAAAATATCAATAAGATAAATAAGATTTTGATATTAGGATAAAAATCTTTGAATGCATTTTTCTTTTTCATTATATTAGCCTCTCGGGAAATTTTTTTAAATTATTGTTTTATAATGTCAAGGAAAATAAGCCCTGACGATTGATTCGTAAAGAGAATATTTAAGTTTGTTTTGTCGATTTATCGGAAAATACCCACCACTTTTGACCGATAAAATTTAATGTGGCGCTTGTAGCCGTGGCAAACAAAAAGGCTATATTGATAGGGGCATTTAAATGAATAAACAATTTATTTACTCCCACATTTACAAGCAGAGTGAAAAGATACAATAAAATAAATTTTCCCGCTTCCGAAACGGATTTTTCTTTTTTTTCAAAAGTCCAATATTTATTGATAATATAGGCAACAAATGTTCCAAGGATAAAAGATATGCCTTTTGATAGCGATTTATTTAAAATAATTATAAGAAAATGGTAGGAAAGCCAATCGGTGGCTACGGCGGAAAATCCTGCCACAAGAAAACGAGAGATTTGTTTTTTATTTTTTTGATTCATTTTTATAGGGATGCCATGAGCATTTATCAAAAAAGGTTTGCCAATATTGAAAGGTTCTTAATTCATCGGGTGTTCCCCAACAAACATAAAAATCTACGGGAAATACTTTTATCTTAATATCCATATTCAATAGCTCGTTTATCAAAGTATCAACATAAAATTCATTATTGATTCTGTTGTTTTTTTCTTTTAGGCGTTTTAATCCTTCCAAGAAATATTCTATTTTTTTAAAATAAAATGTACCCACTACTCCGTGATCATTTTTCGGTGTTTCCGAAATCGGTTTTTTTACGGATACAAATTGTACATTGTTTTGTTTGTCTGTTTTTACCCAACCGTACATTTCCGGTTTTCTATTTGCCGAAGCATGATTTAAAAAAGTCCAAACGATAACATCCGCTTTTTCGTTAAATATCAATCGGTGATATTTTTCTTTATTCCATACCACACCGTTATCCGAAGCGGATATTAGAAGCGAATTATTCGGATTTTCATTTTTCAATCCGAGTTCACAGGTTATTGCTTGTCCCTCGGTTACGGTAGGAATAATTACAATTTTTGAATTAGGGAAATAATTCTTTATTTCTTTATCAATATGGAAATTTTTTGTGTGTTCTTCCAACATAACGAATATGTTTTTTTTCGCTTTGGGCAAATCGGAAGCGGCATTTACCACCATAGGTTTATCAAATACGTTTATCAAAGGTTTGGGGATATTATAGCCTTCTTTTTTAAAACGACTTCCCTTACCGGCCAAGGGTATTAAATTAATATCGGAAAAAATAGTGTTATCTTTTTGTTTTTCTAAAGTTAGATATCTAAAGTAATCCGACCATTTTTGATATTCTTCCAAATCTTGCGGAGTACCCCACTGCAACATATGTTCGATTTCGTAAATCCATACCTTTAATTTGTCTTTAAGCATAAGGTTGTAAACCAAACTTACATAATATTCTCCCTTTATGTTTATGTCTTTTTCCATTAATTCAGCAAAATATTTGATGATATATTCCCCTTTTTTAAAGTAATATGTACCGTCGGAGGCGTATTCGTTCATCCTGTTGTTTGTAAACGGTTGTTTTTCCCTGATTTCCAAAAGATACCTATCTTTTTCTCTCATAAAGGCATAATTTGTGGTTCCCAACATATGAGGATGAAAGCCGGTATAAGCGGATATAGCTCCGTCAACATTTCTTTCATGTATCTGTTTTAGAAAATCATCATAATCCCAGTATTTGGAAAAATCGCAGTAATTAACTATCGCTTCTTCATTTGGATTGATAATATCGAAAATTTTTGATACGGTATAAACCGGTCCTTTCTTGTGAGGCTCTATTGCTATAATTTTTGCCGTAGGAGCTATTCTTTGAAGTGTTTCTTTTAAGTTTGTCGTTTTCAAATGTTCCTTATTGCAAATAAATGTGATATTTTTTTCTTTCGGAAATAAATTTACCACATGTTCAATCATCGGTTTACCGTCAACTTTTATAAGCGGTTTTATATCTTTGTAGCCCGCATTTAAAAATCTTTGTCCCACACCGGATAATGGTATTATAATCTGCATAATCCGTCCTTTTTATAAATTTTTTCTATAAATTTCCGCATTCCAATTTTTTAATTTTTGTAATTCTTCTTTTCCGAGAGGATTATAATTTTTTACTTTTGAACTAACTAAAAGTTTAAATAAAAATATATCTTCCGTTTTTTTGGCTTTTAAAATATCCTTTGCTATAAAGAAAACCAAATCTTTGTATATGATAATATTAGGAATATCGAAAAACTTCTCTTGATAGGCTGAAATTTTTTCTTTGTAGTCATTATCGTTAATTTCCAAAGCACCTATTCCGTTATAAACGAAAACATCAGGGCAAAAGGGTTCGTAAAAAAATAATTCTTTTCTTTCTTTTAAAAATTTATTTATAAGGGGATGTTCCGAGAGATAAGCAATTTGTTCTTTTGAAAATTCATTCAAAAAGGCGGAGATTTTATTTGTTAGTTTATATCTTGATAAATCGATATTTAAATATTTTTCACATCGAAAAGTTATTTCATCGGTTTTTCGAATAACATATTCCGAATTATTTGCGCTCACAATCAATCCGTGGTTTTGCAATAGTATTACAAAGTCGCTTATATCTTTGTTTTTGGTTTGGTAATAAATTTCTTTTGCCAGTTCAAATCCGGGTTTTCGATAGGGAATAAGCAGAGCTTCGGGAAAAATCTTTTTTGCAATATCTCGCCAATTGTTTTCTGCCATAACAATATTGATACCGATAGGATGAGTGTGAAGAACGTATTTGGACAAAAAAGAGTGCATAAAAGTTTCTATCGAAGGTTTGGCGGTAGAATCAAGTTGGGCTTTTTGCAAAATGGTATTAGCCTTATTTTCATCATCATTTTCTTTGAGATTATCAAAAAAGTGTAACAAAAGAGAATTATCCAGTTTAACAAAGCCGGTGTTGTGATTTACTTCCGATAAAGTGATACCGGATGATTTTATATACATTATTCCTTCGGGTGTTTTTACGGAACTGTTGCCTCCGCCTGCTTGAACCAAATCAAATCTTTCACCTGCAAATTTGGATATCTTAACCAATTCGGATATTATTTTCAATTAAAAGCTCCTTCAATTGATAAAAATTATTAAATTTAATTACATTTTCAGGTAATTGCAAATTTGTGTTTTTTCTATCGAACCAAAAAGTTTTGATATTTAATCTTGTAGCTCCGATAACGTCTTTTGCAAAATCATCTCCAATCATTATTACTTCCGAAGAGTTTAATTTCATTTTACTCAAACAAGCCAAAAAATTTTTTTCATCGGGTTTTTCCGTGCCAATTTCCTCACTAATTACAAGATATGAAAAATATTTATCCAAATTTAATTTTTTTATTTTTTTATATTGTATATAAGCGGGCATATCCGTGATAAGACATAGTTTTAGGGTTGAAAAGCTCTCTAAAATTTCATTGATTCCCTTTTCCAAGCTAATGTGTTCCAAAAAAGTATCCCAATATAAATGATAAAGATACAAAGCCTCTTTCATAGGGTTGATGTTTAAATTTTCCAATAATTTTTGAAAGTATAAAATTCTATTGTGAGACGAAGCTGTTTTTCCCAAGATTTTTTTTACTTCCGTTTTGGCTTTAAAAAATTGCTCATACAAAGTATTTTCGGGTAAATCGGTTTTTTCCGAAAGATATAAAATAACTTTGGATATTGCCTTAGAATGGCATTTGTCATAATTGTATAGCGTATTATCCAAATCGAAAAGAACACCTTTAATTATCATCTAATTTTCCTTTAATTCTTCAATAAGCTTATAAAGCTGTATGTAAACGAAAAGTACTTGTGTAAAACCTCGGTAACCCTCTTTCCAATTATTTGCGATTTTTACCAGATTATTTATATCTTTAAAAAGTCTGTAAGCTACATTTTCTATTTGAGTTTGCGACGGAGGGCTTTTTAGCACGATTTCTTGAGAATTAAAATCATCCAAATATTCCCACTCACAGAAAATTTGTTCTTTTGTTAAGGCAAAAACAAAGTTTTCCAGATTATATTTTGTGGATATAACAATTTTCAGGTAGATATCGGATAGTTTTTGAGGAATTTTATTCAAATGTTCCTCTGTGAAGTACTTGATTATTATATCCGCATATTTTTCTTGCGGTTGAATAAAAATTTTCGCATCTTTTTTTCTGGTATTTATTTGCTCTATCACTTTTTCTTTGGAATAACCCCGTTTTTTTATTTCTCTGGATATTTTCCAAAATAGTCTGATATTTTCTTGCGGGGCGAGAAAAACCTTTATATCCACGATATTTCTCATCATAGGCAAATAAAATGTGTGAAGTCCTGAAATAATGATAAAATCTTTCGGGATATATTTTTTTTCTTCGGTAAATTTTCCGGTTTTGTGGTCATATTCTCTTCTAAATATGGGATTGCCTTTTTTTAGATCCAAAATGTCCTGATATTGTTTGTATAAATAATTTGCTTTGGGGTCAAGATGTGTGATTGCTTTCCAGTTTTCATCTTCTCTTTCCCATTTGTGGTCGGCATCTCCTTCTATCTGCAATACATTTTCTTTTAGAATATCTTTAATATCATTACTCAAAGTGCTTTTACCCGCTCCGCTATTTCCGGATATTCCCAATACGATGGCTTTGAATTTATTATAAATTCTGTTTCTTCTAATACCGTGCTTGTAACACAGATAAATGTTTCCTACAAGTGTTGAAGTGAGAAAAGTATATGCGATGTTCCGATAAAAATTCGAATTGATTTTGAAATTTACGGCTTTATTGACAAAGATAATATCATTATGCTCCGGAATGTAAAAAAAGATATAAAAAATCAAATAAAAGAAGGATAAGATGTGAAAATAATTGGTAATATCCTTGTTGTTTGCTGATGTTCTGATATGAAAAATAATCATATAGGGAAGCATCCAAAGATACCATGCAGGCGCCGGTAATATAAGCAAAATAAAAACCGAAAACGAAAAAGCCAAATAAGATTCCAATAATTCGAAATTAACCTTTTTGTAAGAAAAAAACCTATAATACAAAAGCAATACGGCAAAAATAGGAAGATAAATCTTATAGTGTTTTATATTAAAAAACACATCATAAATCATCTGTTGCTTGGGATTGGATAAAACCATAATGTAATAACCGTCGGAAAAGAGAAACGGAACAATAAAAAACAGAAACACAGTAAGAGAAGTTAAGGCGTATAATACACTCTCTTTTAACGAATATTTTTTTAATACATATATCAGGATAAATATCAAAGCAACAAAGATGTGGGATTTTACCGATAATGCCAAACCGAAAATGAACGAAGAAAGATAAATTTTATCCTTCCAAAGCATATAAACGGCTAAAAAGAGTAGAGCGGTGGGAATAATATCCAATTGCGAATGGACATATGTGGCATATAAAATTATGGGTGAAAGAAAATATAATAAAATTATTTTGGGTTTACTTTTGGGAAAGATTTTATAAAAGATATACAATATTAAGAAATCGGAAAGTAATAACGGTATTTTAAAAAAGAAATTAACAAAAAGCCTATTGGTAATGTGAAAAAGTTTAATCGGCAAATAAAAAAATGATAAGATATATAACATGAGTGGGTTGTAGGGAAATTCGGGGGTTCCATGCGATTTAAAGAAATATTCCCACGGGTTATCGAAATTTTGAACGAAATGTTTCACAAACGGAATAAAGAGCCGATTTTGGTAATCCGACGAGAAAAAAATCATCAATAACAATTTGATAAAAGTAATTAAGATGATTATTCGTAAGAAAGTTTTTTTGGTCATAAATTATTTCCAAAGGGGAATGTTTTTAACTTTTGTGCAAACTGCATCAAAAATAATGTTTTTTTCTTTGAGATAATTTTTGTATGGGATAATATCTTCTTGTCTGCCTTGAAGTTCCGGGGATACAAAACACAATTTGAAACCGGCATCTTTAAATTCATCAAATAAAATTTTATCTATCGGAATTTTTGTAAAACAGTCCACCCAAATCCATTTTACTCTGTTTTGCATGGCAAATACCGTATCCGCTTTTTCAAATTCCGAAAACCTAATTGCAATATTTGTTTCGCCGTTTTCCGAAAGCTGATAAATCATTGGAAAAGAGCTATCCAAAAAGAAATAATCGGAAATTTGATTTTGTTTTAATATTTTTAATACTTCCCATTCAATTCGTTCGCTTTTTATATTTAAAATCATCGTTCCGTGATTGTAATGTTTGGCATAATCGGCAAATAATTCTCCGCCTACGAAGGGATCATGAGACAAAATAAGATCTTTTTGGTAATCTCTCAAATCGAGTTCCACACCGTAGTTCGGGCTTATACTTTTTAATTCGTTTAATGTATTGATTCTATGAGCGATAAATTTCATTCGCTAAGCTCCTTTTTTAGTTTAAAGGAATAATCCAAGGTTCTTTTGATAAATTTGATTTTTTCTTTAAAACCTGTGTTCCAGCTGGAATGACCGTGTATTCTTTCGGGAAAATTAACGTCAAATCTTATTATTTTTAAATTTTGTTTTCTTGCGGTATAAAGCGCAAAAAGATCCAAAGAAAAATCATGCGGGGGATTATTCCAACTTTTGTAAAAATCTTTGTGAAAGATATTAGGCTGGGCGTTTATATCCCATAGAATTTTTTTCAGATAAATTGTTTCAAAGAAGCTCATTCCCACGGTAAAGATGGTGTCGAAAAGGGGTCTGTTTTTTCGTAATCCTTTGATGAATAATTTTTTGTCGTAATTATAGGTTTTAATCAGTTTAAGAGCTTTAATAATGTCATAAGGGTCGGTTTGCAAATCCGCATGTGTCCAGCCGATAAAATCTCCCTTCGCATGCGATAATCCGTACAAAATTCCGTAGCCGTAACCTTGATTTACCTTAACTTCCACCGTTTTGGCAAATTTATATTTCGGAATTAATTCTTTTAATACTTCTTTGGAATTATCCTTGGAACCGTTGTTTACCAAAATAACTTCTATTTCCTTATTGTCCTTAACGGAAGAATTAAACCTTTCCAATAACAAAGGTATGTTTTTTTCTTCATTATAACAGGGTACCACTATCGATAATAACATATCCACCTCTTTTTTTGTTTACCTACTTAATAGCATATTTCACTGTCAAGCAGATTTCCCCTTATCGGAATATAAAATTTTGCTTTTTAGGATAAAATAAACTCCGATTGAAAAAATTAAAATAATTATCGATACTAAAATAAAAAATTTTAATCTTATGTCATATTTAAGAACAAACTCTTTTCCTTTAAATGCATTACGGACAATGATGGATTTGTTTTTGGTCTTTTGTAATTTTACCTCTTTTCCGTCGATAAAACCTTTTAATCGCTTTCTATATTTATAATTTATGAAAATACTATCTATATTGGCAAATCGGGAAATATCAAATATTATACCCTGATTTGTAAAAATTATTTTATCAATCTTTTTATTATTAACGGCTACCAGCGGCTTGTAATCGGGAATTTCGTAGATTTTTTGAATATCGTTTTTATAGATGAGATTCATTTTGTTAAAGCGTTTTGGTTTTCCTTTGATAGGCATCGGATATTTTAATTTTTTAAAATCGGAATCAATCACATATCTCACCCCCTTTTTTCCCAAATCTTTTTCAGGTAATTTAAGGGTATTATTTTCAAAAATGTCATATCCGGTTAGTGAAGGGATTTCATAAACGGATGCAAAATTTAATTGTAACCCGAAAACATAATTTTTATCGCCCGAACGTGTA
>CAZUGB010000130.1:0-7450 GCA_964619925.1 uncultured Candidatus Cloacimonadota bacterium | reverse complement strand
CGCCATATCCTGTAGCTTCAGGTCTGATTAAGCTTCCGCCCCATTCCAAACCTTTACCTGTAAGTACGCCAGTAAATTCGTTTCTGATTTTTTTATACATTCCGAATAAGAAACCGATTTCTCTGCCGCCAACACCGATATCTCCGGCGGGAACGTCTGTATCCGGTCCTATATGACGGAATAATTCACTCATAAATGATTGGGTAAATCTCATTACTTCAAGGTCTGATTTGCCTTTGGGATCAAAATCGGATCCACCTTTTCCGCCACCCATTGGAAGCGTTGTAAGACTGTTTTTAAACACTTGTTCAAAACCGAGGAACTTAAGAATACTTAAATTTACACTCGGATGAAATCTTAATCCACCCTTGTAAGGACCGATTGCGCTATTAAATTCAATTCTGTAACCTCTGTTGATTTGAACTTGACCTTTGTCATCTACCCAAGGTACTCTAAACATAATAACTCTTTCAGGCTCAACAATTCTTTCAAGAATTTTTGCATCAACATAAGCAGGTACAGATACATAAAAATCCCAAATGGATTCTACAACTTCCTTAACAGCTTGAAGGAATTCCGGTTGATTTGGATTTTTTTTCTCAACCATGTTTAAAAAATCTTGCATATTCATATTATGCCTCCAATATTTTTTTGAGTTCATTTATTTTTTTTAATATTTGGTGTCAATAAAATAGTTACAACTTTGAAATAAATTTTTATCTGATTATATTTTAATAAGTTACAAATCGTCATAAAAATATTTTTGCATAATAAAAAGGATGTTTTTCAGCTTTTTGCAACTCAATTTTCAGTTTTTTCATCCATATATTTTTTAATATACAAAAACCACTCCGGAATTTGAAAAAATCCATTCGTCGGGATTTGTTTCCAAGCTAACCGTATCATCATTATAACTTATATTCGGAAAATGTTTTTTCCCTGAAAAGAAAGGAACCGTTTCAACATTATTAAAAAGATTGTTATATTTAAAGCTAATATTTATATTTTTTGTTAATTCATTTATATATACCGATAATTGATGTGAGTTTGCAGGATAATAGGTCATTGTGGAAATAAAAAATTTTACCTTTTTACCGATAATATTTTTTAATCGTTCGTCAAAACATCTTACACTTAAATAATCCTTATAATCGTTCTGTTTATAATTTAATTCCATATCGTTAATTTTTACCGATAAGATTTCAAAATGTTTTTTATCAAGTCTAAAATCTCCGTATAAAAGCCAACGATACTCCACAAAGGGATCTAAAAAGAATTTTTCCAAGATTTTTTCATTACTTGCACATATTACATAAAAATAAGGATTAGTGAGAATTTTCTCATATTCCAAAGTTGTTTTCACCTGAAAAAATTTATCCGTTCTTTTTATAAACTCAATAGTATGATTAAAATTTTCCCGATAATGTACATTTTTATCCTTTTCCTTAAAAAATCTTTCTAAAAAATCTTTATAAATAATCGTAGAGATTTCCCTGCTTTTTATTCTGTGTGAAATAGCCGTTTCAATTATACTACTTAACTTTTGGGGTGAATAATCAGTGGGAACAAATGCTCTTCTTAAAAGAGGCGAACTATCAATAAATTTACCTTCTTTTCTATAATATCTTTTTGCTCTTCGACCAATTTGACATAATAATTCGTAAGATGAACCATTGTACAAAGAAGTTAAATACTCTGCGGAAATTTTATCATTTGCCTCTCCAAGTAATTGAACCGTATCCCCCACTTTCGGATTATCTATTTGGGAAATATCAATAGCTATCATATCCATACTAATTTTTCCCAGCACTTTGCAAACTGAATTTTTGTAATAAACATTACCTTTGTTTGATAGCATAAAATCATATCCGTCGGCATAACCGATTGGCAGTATTGCATATTTTAATTTTTTTTCGGCAATAAAAGTTCTGTTATATCCGATTGATTCACCCTTGTTTGCCGTTTTTATATGCCCTATTTTACTAAAAAAACTCATAACCGGTTTTAGAGAAATCTTTTTTTTGAGATCTAAATCGGTATATATGCCGAACGACAAAAGACCGATTCTTACCAAGTTGGTAAAATTTTCTTTCAAATTAATTATTCCGCTACTGTTGGATATATGCAAGTATTTTGGTTCAAAGGGTAATTTTTTTATCAAGTTATAAAATCTGTCATATTGCCATTTTGTGTATTCTTTATCGTTTTCCGAAGCGGCAAAATGAGAAAAGATTCCTTCGATTTCCAAATTATCCAAGCTATTTATTTTTAATATTTCTTCATAAGAGTTATCATAATAAAATCCGCTTCTTCCCATTCCGGTGTCCACATTAATATGAATTTTTATCCTTTTATTCACTTCCATTGCATAATCATTTAATTTTTTTGCAAAGTCGAATGATTGCACGGACGGGGTGAGATTATATTGAACAATTGGCACGATTTCCGCATCTAATGAAGGTGACAAAATCAATATAGGAATATCAATTTTTTGAAACCGTAATAAAACACCCTCCTGATAATTTGCCACTCCCAAAAATTTAGCACCCCAATGTATTGCTTCTTTTGCAATTTGATAAGCTCCGTGTCCATAAGCATCAGCTTTTACAATTTGTAAATAAGCTTTATTACCAATGAACTTTTTTATATTTTTTACGTTATAAACAAAATTATCAAGATTAATTAAAGTCCAACTTCTATCGTTGTTTTTCATATTTAGAAAAATTTTGCGGCTAATTCCGCCAATTCCGAACGTTCGCCTTTTGTTAAAGTAATATGTCCTACAATTTCTACACTTTTTAATCTTTCCACGGCTACACTCAATCCGTTAGTTTCCGAATCGAGATACGGCAAATCTATTTGATAAGGATCTCCCGTTAAGACAACTTTTGTACCTTCTCCCGCTCTTGTGATAATTGTTTTCATTTCGTGAGGTGTAAGATTTTGCGCTTCGTCTATTACAATATATTGCAATGGTAAACTTCTCCCGCGTATATAAGTTAATGGTTCCAACTGGATAAAATCATAATCCAATAATTCTTTTAATCTGTTTCTTTTTCTGCCGAAAATAATTTTTTCATTTCCTTCCGAATCCAATTGGCTCTTTTTTGTTAATAAAATTTCCATATTGTCATAAATCGGCATTAACCAAGGATTAAATTTTTCTTCTTTGGAACCCGGTAAATATCCCAAATCTTTACCAAATGGTGAAATGGGACGAGAAACAACTAAACGTTGAAAATTATTTTCTTCCACCACTTGATTTAAACCGGCGGCAAGAGCAAGTAATGTTTTGCCGGTTCCCGCCATTCCAATAAGACTTACCAATTTAATTTCGGGATCGAGCAGTAGTTCAAACGCATAAATTTGTTCGTCGTTTTTAGCTTTTATTCCGAAAATGTCTTTGTTTTTGTAATATTTTAATTTTGTCAGTTTGTCTTTTTTAAGGATGAATTTTTTTGATTTATTGGTTTCTTTATTGATGATTTTAACAAATTGATTGGGATATAAATTTTCAAAAGGGTTATCAAATTCATTTAAGTTTTTTATTTTTTCAAAAAAAGTATTATCAACAAATATATCGATAAATCCGGTATATAATTCGTCAAAATTAATTTTTTGTGTTTCATAATTTTCGGCTGTAAGCCCCAAAGTATCGGCAATGATGCGCACATTAGCATCTTTTGATACCAAAATCACATCATTATGGGGATTTCTTTCCTTTATAAATAATGCGGTACCAATTATCAGATTATCATTTGTATTATTAATTAAAATTTCCTCAGTTGTGAACCTGATTTTATGACTGATTGCCACTTGCAAAACGGAATTATTTTTTATCGGAACACCATCTCTTAAACTACCTAATTTTCGCAAACTATCAAGATATCTTGCTACCTGTCTTGCATTTCTACCGCGTTCGTCATAGTTTTTTTTTAATTTGTCGATTTCTTCTATAACCGTAATGGGAATGACTATTTTACAATTTTTATATGAAAAAATGGCTTGAGGATTGTGAATTAATACATTTGTATCCAAAATATATATTTTATTCAAATTTGCTCCGTAAACTAAAAAATCCGGGAAGAGATTTACTCTTCCCGTTTAAATAAATTATTGAAATTTTACTTCAAGAGTAAAAGAAACATTGAATAACGGTGCAGGTGTAACATAGGGATATTTTTTTCCTCTTAAAACATCATATTGTTTTACATCGTTAATTGTGGTGAATCTGTTATAATCCGCTCCGTAATAAGCGGCGGTATAGTTGTCGTCTTTGCTAAGAATATTATCAAAACGCAATTTCATAGATACATCCTGATTGGAAACCTTGAAGTTATATTTCAAAGAAGAACCGATATTAAAGTAAGCCGGCAATTTGGCATCTTTTACTATATGAATTTCATTTCCGTCTTTATCATAGCAAGTCCATGAAGTATAATCAATACTATCGGCAGCTGCTACGTTTGCATGATAATCTTCATATTCGTTGGTGAACCATGTCCAATAATTATCCCACCATTTTGCATTTACACCCAATCTTAATTTTCCGTTCATAGGTAAATTCTCAAAAGTATATCCTAAGGATGCATTAAGCATTCTTTCGGGTGAATAAGGCACATGTTTTTCGGATACTTCGTCTGCGGGAATGCCGAATATTTTCTTAAAGTTCATATCTCCCCATTTATTGGAAGAAAGTGTAGCCGATAATGCTCCGTCAATATTGAAATATTTCATTGTAGAGCTAAATTCCAAACCTTTATGAACGGCTTTACCCGCATTTATTGTTAGCTGATGTCCCAAATCATCTTCGGTGCTGGCTATTTTGTCTTCATATTTGGTATAATAAGCATTTAAGTTAATATTAAAAATCGATGAAGTATAACCGATACCAATTTCAGCCGTTTTAGCCGTTTCCGGTTTTAATTCTTCAAAATGTTCGATTTTCAATGTATCAACTTCACCTGTTGCCAATGTGTCATAAACCACTTCCGTATAAATTTGACTGGCATCCGGTCCGTAATATCTATTGTACCACTCGGTTACTCTGGGTTCTTTGTGAGCCAAAGATGTATTGAACATAACATTAAAATGATCGGAAAGATTAACGTTTACACCGAATTTTGGAGAAAAGAATTTAAATGTTTTTTTATAATCGTCGTCGGAATATTTTTTAATCGGATTACCGTTTTCATCTCTGATTATTTCATGAGTAATCGGATCTGTTTTAGGAATATCTTTTGTTAAATAAAATTCATAATTGGTAAATCTTCCATAGGCATAATCGAAAACTCTAATCGGATTTTCATCAACTTTGGATGTATAGATTGCATATTGTGCGTCAGCCATTATGTGAACTTTATCCATAAGATTGAATTTTGTTCTTACAAAACCGGATAAATTATCAACTTGAGAATCATAGTCATATCTTCTTTGAGTATCATCATAAACAATGGCAATCTGTTCCGTAAGAGAATCGTTATCAGCTTTGCTATAATCATTTACTCTGAATTTTTCTCTTAATGAATAATGTTTCGCTTTCCAATGTCTGAATTCATAACCTGCAATTAAAGTAAATGCCTGAGAAATTTTTTGTTGCCAATAGCTGTTTATACCGAATTGAACATGTTCGTTTCTACTATTTGCTCTAAAACTGTATTGATATTTTGCAGGAGCTGAAAAGAAACTGTTTCCTGATCCGATAAATTGAGGATTTCCGTTAGGATCGGTGTATTTACCATAAGAACCCATACCCAAACTATCGGGTGTGGTAAATCCTTCCATTACAAAACCGTAATTTTCCCAAAGATAATAAGCGTATCTACCCAAATCATTCGATTGATCAACTTCCTTTTTGATATCCTGATAACCAACTTTACCGGTATCAACATCAAAAGTACTATTATAAAGATATTTTCCACCGCCGGAACCTTTTGTTACAAATGCGTTTGTTACAACAGAACCGTTATCGGAAAATTCCCATTCGTCTCTGATGGATAATTGAGGTTTGAAATAATAATTTTCTTGGTAAGGATGGTTGTCTCTGTTGTAATTTCTTCCTAAAGTATCAAATAAATAAGGATCGGATGTTTTTCTTGCTTGGTTATGATGCTGTGGTGCACCGATAAAACTAATATTCAGACTATGATTTCCAAAAAGAGATTGAGTTTCCAAACCGAAGGAATAACCGTCATAATTCGTTCCTATAATATATGAATCACCATACTTTTTTTCCACCATGGCACTAAAATTAAATTTCCCGTCAAACAGATTACCTGAATTAAACTTTAATAGGACATTATAATTAAAGGGTGAATAATCAATTTTATTTCCTTCACCGTCTGCCACTTTGTCAGGTGAACTAAAAGAAACCAAAGAAGTTCTGAAAGTTAAATTTGTTTTAGCATCGGTACCCATGGTTTCAATATTAATAGAACCGCCTATTACTCCCGAACCATACAATGAAGAAGATGCACCTCTTTGAACCTGAACCGATTTAATATTGGATGATAATCCTGTCCAGTTTGACCAATATACTTTTTGACTTTCGGGGTCATTAACCGGAATACCATTAATTAATACTTGAATTTTATCGGCTTCAAAACCTCTCATTGAAAGCTCGGCATCACCTAAACCTTCGGCACTTGAAAATAATCCCGGAACGTTATCCAAAAGCAAAGGAACATCTTCTGTGGCATATTTATCCTGTATTTGCTTTTTATCCACATTAGTAAATGCTACCGGTGTTTCTCTGGGAACCGCTCTCGTTTCGGCTATTTTCATACCTTGTAAAAGTAGTGCTTTTCTTTCCAAAACAAATTTAATATTTTGAGTTAAATCTTTTTGGATATCCACACTTTTTGTTTCGGGTTGATAGCCTAACATTCTGGCCATAACTTCCTGTTTTCCCACAGGTACGTTTTTTAAATAAAATGATCCGTTACTCTTTGAAAAAGTAACGATGTTAGTACCCTTAATTTCAATCGTAACATTTGCTAACGGTTTTCCCGAAGCCTTATCCACAACTTTTCCGGCTACATTACCGGTTGCAGAAAAAATCATCACGGGTATCAACGATAACAGAAAAAATAAAATCAGACTTTTTCTCATTAATACAACCTCCGTTTTTATTTGAATTTCTTTTCAAAAATATAGTGGTTTGTGTCAAGTATTTTGAAATCTTGTTTTTTATTTGTAAATAACTTTTTGTTTAATAAACAGATGCGTTTAATTATATGTATATTGTATAGTTATCAAAAAAACAAAAGGCAACTCGAAATGAATTGCCCTTTGTAGTTTACTAAAAACTTAATCGAATATATGAAATCAAATTAAATTCCGCACCGGGCCAATAATAATTTTCTTGATACCAGCTATCGTAATATCCGGCAGTATAATACTTTTTATTTAAAATATTATTTAATTTCAAACCGAAAGTTATTTTTTTTAA
>CAZUGB010000129.1:0-2406 GCA_964619925.1 uncultured Candidatus Cloacimonadota bacterium | reverse complement strand
TATTTTCGTCCTTCTTTGGCTATTCGTTCAAAAGCTTCGATTGCACGACTTTCAACTGGATTTTTTCCTGTTTTATCAGGCAAATACAAATGTGCTTCATCACAAATAAGTGCCAATGGATGCCGTTGATCGCTCTCTGTCCAAAACTGTATTTGATATATTATTCGTGCCACAAGACCTACGATAATCGGTAAGATATCGCTAGGAACTTCCGAAAAATCAATAACTTTAATTTGTGATTTTTCTTGCGAATAATTCATCAATTTATTTACTATTCTCGCCATAGAGTCATATTGATGCTCTTTTGAAGGAGCGCTAAACAAAAATCCATATCGTTTATCGCTTAGTTTACTGTTTAGTCTTGTTAACAACCGGCTGAATTGTCCGAAAAATTGTCCCTGCTTAAGTCCTCGTGCTCCTTGAACCATTTCTTCATTCAAGTCTTTTAATCTCTGAATTACATTTTGTATGGAAAAAGGGACTGGGCTATCAATAGTGAAAGCATTTAAAACATCTTTTTTCCCCAAAGAGTTTAAAATTTCTTTTTTCTCGTCAATCACGGCATCTTGAAAAGCCATAACCTGATTATGAGCACTAAATTCCGACCGGTCGATAAACATTGATTGCATCTCTTCGGCATTTAATAACCAGTATGGCAAATACAATAGTTCATTTGAAGTTTCGTCCAATTCATCAGGCCCGGGTATTCTCAAATGGCGTGTATAAGAAAGCTCGGAGTATTCTCCGTGCAAATCAAATACAATTAAATTTGCTGTCGGTAATTTGGCCGCTTGTTCTAGAATTGATGCAACCGTCCAAGATTTACCTGAGCCCGTACTTCCCAATATTGCTGCGTGCCTCTGGAAAAATTTATTCCCATCAAGAAAGGCTTTTGCCGAATTATCCAAAAATAATTCCCCAATTCCAGCGAATATTCCTTATCTTGTGAAGTTTCCGATAAAACACTCATAAAAGTTTCCAACGATTTACCTCTTAAAACAAAACATTCGTCGGTAATACCTGGAACTTGTGCTATTGAACGGGTAAATGTTGATTTACTTTCTGCGGCATTCCACCCGAAAGTTCCTACCAAAGTAACTTTTACATTGTTAACAACAGTTTCTTCATTTATTTCTTCCGTTAACTTATTCTCACTTTCTTCTTCATTATCTTGCTGACCAACAAATCTTATAACTTTCTCTATTATTGCAATTAACCAATAATCGGAAGCTCCGGACAAATCAATTGCGACTAACTGTCCGACTCTTGCTTTTCTTAAATCTTCATCGTTTTCCACCAATACCGATACTTTTCGGGTATCAACTTCTCTTACGCTTCCTAACCTGTCCGATTTATTAAACTCTAATTTTGCCATATTTAATCTCCTAAAATAGTTTTTGTAAAAACATCAACTTTCCATAATTCTTCATCTACAAATAGTTTATCTGCAAATTTACTGTTTTTAATGATAGCTCCTTGTTTATTTTCAGCTTCACAAATCAACCATAAATTTTGGGATTTTTCCATTATTTTATTAATACGTTCATTGGAATTTTTAGTTATTATCAGTCCGTTACATTTTTTTAATTTGTCGGATATTGCTTTTGTGTTAAGTTGGCTATCATTAAAACCAAACCCTAGAAAAAGAAAAAAATCGTGTTTTTCAATAGCCTCGTCATATTTTCCCAGTAGTTCTTGTCTGTACTTATGTAGTTTCTCAAACTTTGATGTGCCGGGAGTAATTATTAACCTTTCAGCATTATCCGGCTTAGCACTATAAATCCAAGCATTGTTTTCAATTAATTCTTCATTAAATAAAAATAAATTTAAAGAACCGTGAACCTTATAAAACGCAATATGTCTTTTTTCCCGTGTAACATGTTTGACTTTTTTACCGTATGGAACTTTTTCAACATAGGTAATAGACCTTTTACTTTGTTCCCAATTTAATCTACGATTTAATCCTCCGCAAAAACCATTTACATAGGGGATATCATTTTTATCAAATGAAGTTTCCGCCAACATATCGTAATTGGAAGTTGCTACATGCAATTCCCTATCTGTTCCCGGAAGACCTTTAACAAGTTTTTTAAACAGATTTGATGCCGGCCATTCTATTTCTCCGGTCAATATTTTTTGTGAATATTTAAAATCATTTTCAGAGATAAAGTCACCTGAATATTTAACTATTTTTGATATAAGTTCTTCATCTTTTACATTGTTCATGGCATTTTCAAAATCGTTACCACTATCTAAGGATTTTCTTACACTATCCCATTCTTTTTTTTGAAATTTGTTTAATCCGGTATCAACCATATTAGAAAGTAAATGCTCCCTTAAAGCATTCATTCCAAATACGTTATCAATGGCAATAGACATACCTGTACCAAACAGAACAAAAGGTTT
>CAZUGB010000128.1:0-3530 GCA_964619925.1 uncultured Candidatus Cloacimonadota bacterium | reverse complement strand
ATCTTTATCATTTTTTAAAATTTTTAGATTTTTATCTATTTTGGAAATGAGTAATGAGGATTTTGATGAATTTTTAGGGAAAGCATATTGCATTTTTGCAGGTTGAAAAAGTATGGCGGTTTTTTCAATTCTATTGTATTTATTTTGATTAATATTTCCAAAATCGGCATCTACCACACCTGCATCAATTTCGCCTTTTTGCAGAGCATCGAATATTTCTTTATATGATTCCATTTCGATAATATTTGCTTTAATTTCATATTCTTTTAAAGTGTTAAACAAGCCTTCGGGTCCATTTAGATCAAAACTACTTTTAAGAGCGGCTATTTTTTTATCTTTCAAATCTCCGAGGTCTTCAATTTTCACACTTTTATTTTTATATAACCTTACCCAACTCATAAGTACGGTTTCGTTATTAAAAAGAAATAATTTTTTTCTTTCGGGCGTTACTCCTACATCGGGCATAATATCAATTTCGTTGTTTTTTAATCGTAACAGACATTCGTCCCAATTACCATATACCCATTCGATTTCCCAATTTTCCCGATTCGCTATATAATTTGTAAGCTCACCCCAGAATCCTGAGATATTCCCTGTTTTTTCTTTAAAAATTTTTGGAGGATTTTCATAACATCCAACTTTTAGATGTAATTTTTCTTTTGATTGTAGCGGCGTTAATAAGATGATAAATATAAGGGACAAAAGAAAAATTTTTTCCATAATTTTTTCCCTAATCCAATAATTTAGATAAAAAAATAATAAAGACAAAATATTTACACACAAAACTTTTTTATTTTAATGTTATATTCTGTCAAATTATTTTATTGAGTGCTAAAAGTTATCTGTTTCTTTTCTTTTGCTTTTGTTAGGATTTTTTAGGGATATTAAAATAATTCCGTTTCTTGAATTTTCCCTGTAAGTTTAAAATGTTTATATGCTTTCATGGTAACTCTTCTGCCTTGCATTGTTCTATCTAAGAAACCTTGTTGTACCAGATAAGGCTCGTAAAGTTCTTCTATGGTTTCGGTATCTTCGCCTACCGCTACGGCAAGAGTTTTCAATCCGACCGGTCCGCCTTTGTAGTTTTCTATAATCGTAAGTAAAATTCTTTTGTCCATCTCGTCCAATCCCGCTTGATCTACATTGAGCATTTCAAGCGCTTTAACAGCGGTTTCTTGGGATATGGTTCCGTCACCTTTTATTTGAGCATAGTCCCGCACTCTTCGAAGTAGTCTATTGGCAACCCTTGGCGTGCCTCTGCTTCGTTTTGCAATTTCGTTAGCTCCTTCTTCTTCGATAGGTACATTCAATAGTTTTGCCGAACGTTTTATTATTTTTTTTATACTTTCATGATCGTAATAATCCAAACGAAGTGTAAGTCCAAATCTGGCTCTTAAAGGAGATGTGAGCAAACCGGCTCTTGTGGTGGCTCCTATCAAAGTGAAAGGCTCCAAATCTATTTTAAGAGAACGTGCGCTTGGTCCGCTATCTATAATTATTTCCATCTTAAAATCTTCTATTGCGGGATATAAATATTCTTCCACCACATGGTTTAATCTGTGAATTTCATCAATAAAAAATACATCGTTTCGTTGAAGATTGGTAAGAATTCCCGCCAAATCGGAAGCTCTTTCCAAAACCGGTCCGCTACTAACTTTTACATCAACACCAAGTTCATTTGCAATAATATATGCCAAGGTGGTTTTTCCTAATCCGGGAGGTCCGTAAAAAAGTATGTGATCCAAAGGTTCTTTGCGCAGTTTTGTAGCTTGAATTGAAATATCCAATATATTTTTTATCTTTTCTTGTCCAATAAAATCATCCAAAGTTTTGGGTCGAAGAGATCTATCAAATTCTTCTTCATTTTTTATAAGATTCGGGTTGGCAATTCTGGTTAATTCATCCATTACTCATCATCCTTATAAATATAATAATTTATTCCGATTGCTCTTTTTAAATCCAAAAAGGTTTCATATTCCTTAAAAATATATTCGACTATAAATATGAATTTTTCATTATCAATCGTTATGGGGTATTTATACATTATTGTTTTGGAATCTTTATTCACATGTCTTGTGGCGTTTTCGTCCGATAAATTTTCTTTTAACAATTCTCCCAAATGTGAATCGAGTTTGGATGGGAATTTTTTTATATCTTTAATAATATTTCTTATAATCATTTTTTATTCCTTAATTGCGATTGTAGAAGGACTTTTTCTTCCTACCGAAGGTCCGTTCATTACTTTGAAACCTGCATGTTCCATATTTTGTCTTACTGATTTTGCACAGCTATAGGTAGCTAATTTCCCTTTATGTTTTAAAACTCTAAATATTTCCTTAAAAAGATCTTTGCTCCATAAATCGGGAATTTTAGTAGGAGAGAAAGGATCAAAAAAAACAACATCAAAAAAATCCGATTGAAGTGTTTTTACGGATAATTTGGCATCGTCCAATATTAAGGTAATGATATTATTTTTATCGTCTCTAATCGTTTTGTTATGTGAAAGATTTTTAAAATAGCTTACGGTTTTAATTAACTTGGAAGGATAAGGGAAGTCGGCAATTCGATTGATGATTTCAAAGTCATTTTCCAGAGCAATAATTTGCAAATTTTTACATTTTGACGTAGCTACAAAACTGTTGTATCCAAGCCCGAAACAAAAATCCAAAATTTTATATCCGTCTTTTACCTGCAAAGGTATAAAATATTTCTCAAGAGCTTCCTGATATGCTCCGGTAACCGAATGGTAATGTTCATTTAATTTTTCATTGTAAAGAGTGTAGCTACCGTCTGATGTTTGTTTCAAATTGCTGTTATAATCCGAGTATTTTTTTGTATGTATCGTAAACCTCCTGTGTGTAGGCAACAAAAATAATTTTTTGGGGATGATCATAACATTTTATGAATTTTTTTGCGGTTTCCACTGCTATTTGAGTGGCTTCTTCAAGTGGATAACGATATATTCCCGTACTAATGGCAGGAAATGCGATAGATTCCAATTTCATGTTATATGCGATTTTAAAACAATTCTCATACGCGGATCTTAATAGGTTGGCTTCGTTGTGGTTGCCTCCTCTCCAGATTGGACCAACTGCATGAATAACGTATTTTGCAGGAAGATTATAGCCTTTTGTAACTTTTGCTTCTCCGGTTTTGCAACCGTTTAACAATCTGCATTCTTCCAATAGCTGTTTTCCCGCCGCTCTGTGAATTGCTCCGTCCACACCGCCACCGCCCAACAATGATTGATTTGCGGCGTTTACAATGGCATCAACTTTTAAAGTTGTGATATCTCCTTTGACTAATTCTATTCTATCCATATCGTTACCTCGAATTTCAAAAAAAAGTATCGGTTATTTTGGTCAAGTAAATTGATAATTGATAGTTGATAGTTGATAGTTAAAATTAATAATATTCCTCATTCTCCATTACCCCTTCCCAATAATTATCCTTATCGCCTGTTTTAGTTTGTTTTCATCTATTGCGTAATTAAATCTTATCCAGCCTTTGGCATTATTACCGAAGAAACT
>CAZUGB010000127.1:0-1613 GCA_964619925.1 uncultured Candidatus Cloacimonadota bacterium | reverse complement strand
TTCCAATAATGCAAACATACTTAGGACAAAAGGAAAAATATAGAGGTATTTTGTAAAGATAGTTTTTTCATTACATAAATACAGATTGTCCGAAATAAAAGTTCTGTCGTATAATTTTGTGGATTTTGCAATTTTACCGGTAGGATAAACTATTACGGAATAGCCTGTATTGGCGGCTCTAAATATTTGCTTTCGGATTTCTATTGCTCTGAATACAGTCATTATTTTATGTTGATATGTACCTATGGATTTTTTAAACCAAGCATCGTTTGTAATATTTACCATAAAATCAATTTTTTCGGAAGCGTAAACTCGGGAAAGAAAGGGAAAAGCTATTTCAAAACAGATCATTGAGCCGTATTTGAATTTATCAAACTGAAATGTTTTAAAATTTTTTCCATAATTAAAATTTGCCTGTCCCAGTTGAATATTCCATAAAAAAGGAAATATTTTTAAAAAAGGCATTCTTTCACCGAATGGTACCAATCTTATCTTATAATAAGGTTTGTCTATATCGCCGTTTTGGGATATTTGTGATGCGGCATTGTATAAATCGTATTTTCTATATTTTTCATTCGGTTTAAAATCATAATCTTCAAATCCCGTAAAAATGTTTAATTTATGTTTTATTGCAAAGAAGACCACATCTTTTTTCAATTTATAATTCTTTAAAAAATAATCGGTAATAGCCGACTCGGGCCAAATTACCAAATCAGCATTATCAATTTCTTTTGCTTTTAATGAAAGATTTTTGTAAATAATCATCGTGGAATCGAAATAATTCTTTTCCCATTTCAAATCCAATGGAATATTACCTTGGATAACAGATATTTTTTTGTCAGTTTTGATAATTTTTAAGGTTTTTAATCGATATTTCCCATAGCCGAACCAAAGTGATAAAACAATAAACAGTGCAATTGATATAAAAATTCTTTTTCGTTTTGCAAAAAGATAATAAATGAGCAAATTAATTGTAAGCATCAGCAAAGAAATAAAAAATACACCTCCGATATCGGCCGCTTGTATCATAGTAATAAAGGGTGCCAATGAATATCCCAAATTAAACCAAGGAAATGAAAATTCCCCGAAATTTTGCAGATACTCAAAGGAAATAAAAAAAACTGTAAAGGTAATCGGAGCTAATTTGGGAAGAATAAAATTAATTCTATTTATCAAAAAAAACAAAATAAAGTAGTAAAATGAAAACAAAAGAAACATTCCAAGATAACCACCCAAAGTAACCAAAGAAATCCAATGTAATACAATCAGGTTATATACAAAAGCAAATATCACGGAATGAAAAAGAATACTTTTTGCTGTGTTTTTTTTTAATAATACATGATATAAAGGAATTAACGATATAAATGAAAAAAAGGACAAAATGGATAAAGGTATTCTGGTAAGCGATAATAAAACTGCAGAAATAAAAACAAAAAAATATGATTTATTCATAAATTAATTGTAAAACGCTTATATTGTTGCTTTGGGAAATAACATTTAAATAATCGTTTTTTACAAAAAAGATTTTAATCGGGAATAGATTGGTAAAGATTTTATCATCTTTTGTTTTGTCCGAAATAAAATATGTGTTTTTAAAAAATATGTTGTTTTTA
>CAZUGB010000126.1:0-8898 GCA_964619925.1 uncultured Candidatus Cloacimonadota bacterium | reverse complement strand
ATTATGGCAATATGTAACAATTTAAAAAATAAAGGATAAAAAGGATGAAGGCAGGAAAGGAGCCTTTGGCACGCATATTGCTTTTTTATAGAATAAATAATATCGGAGGGAAAAATGAAAGGAAACATTGTAATTTTATTGGTGATTGTCTTTTTGAACCTTTTTGAAATGGTTCATAAAAATGATGCTTATATTAACAAGCAAAATAATTTCGTTGGATTCTGGCAAGAAGAATGGGAAGGCGTTTATAATTTGAATTATGATAATGTATAAAGGGTTAGGTCTATAAAAAAATAAATACTCCTTCAAATATGGGTCTGAACAGGGAGAGAGAAAAGCCATCCTTATTTAAAGGATGGCTATTTTTTTAGCAATTTTTCCGCTTCAAGATAGCCTTGAGCCGTTGCATATATTATGGAACGGGTGTGTCCCGAACAATCTCCTATAAACTTTAAATTAGAGATTTTGCTATTTGATAATTTGTTTGAATAAAATTTAATTTCGGGTGCATACAAAAGATTGTCTTCATTGGCAATACCCGGAACCACTTTATCCAAATTATCCACAAAATCTATAATACTTTCAATGATTCTACGAGGAAATGCAAGATTAATATCGCCTAAAATAAATTTATCTTTCGGTAATGTTGGTAGCACTCTATAAAGATGTTTGGTTCTTTTTGATTTTTTAAAATTTCCATACGTTTGAAGTATAACTTTATCTTTTCCTGCAATCATATTGGTTAATTTGGCAATATTGGAACCGTAACCGATAGGATCGTTAAAAGGTTGAGTTAGCTTTACCGTGGTAAGAATAGCAAAATTTGTGTTCTTGCTTTTTTGTGATAGTTTGGCATGACCGTTAACTGTGATAAAATCTTCATATTTTTCGGTAACCACATACCCGGAAGGATTGTTGCAAAACGTTCTTACTCTATAGCCTGTGTTACTGCAATATTTTACTTTAAATTCATACATTTCCCGATTTAAATCTTCCACAATGTGATTGGGAAGTTCAAATCTTATTCCCAAATCCAATTTGGTGTTGTCTTCAATCAGTTCGGGATAGCGTTGGATAATTCTTTTTACAAATCGATGTCCGCTTCTACCCACCGCAACAAAAACCATATCATAATCCAAAGATTTATCCAAAAGTACCTTTCCGGCTATCACGTCTATGTCGGTAATTTCTTTGTTGAAATAAAATCTAAGATTTTTATATTTTTTAAATTCTTCAAAAATGTTATACAATACTTCTTTCAGTTGATCGGTACCGATATGGTAAAAGTCCGAAATAACCGGTTGAAAACCCTTTTCATAAAAGGCATTATAATATTTTGAATTTGTAAAAGAAGAGCCTGTTTCAACTTTTTTTTCTTTCAAAAAGCTGATATAATAATCCACTAATTCTTTTTGCAGATCCAAATCCACTTCAATTTCGCCACCCATTTCTTTGGAAACAAACAATTTTCCGTCGGCTCTTATTCCTGAAATGCTTGATGAATATATATCCTTGCTTTTTTCATAAATGTCTATTTCGTGGTGGCTGTTTTTTATGGCGTGCAAAAAACCAATCGCCGCCGCTCCGAAACCTATAACCGCTATTTTCATAATCTTTTCCGTTTTATAATATCTTTATTTTTCTTTTTTATCTTTTTTACATCGTCTTCGCTTATTTTAAGTTCACGAGCTATTTCGGGAATTTTCCAACCTTTTTCAAAAAGCATAATAGCCAAATTTTCGATAAATTCCGGTTCTGCAAACCAATTTTTGTCGGTGTCGGATAACCTCGATTTTCGTTTTGGCAGTACAATAATAACAATTACAAGTATTGCGAAAGATAAAAATACCCAATAGATATATTTTATTTGTGAAAAAATACCGTTTCTTTTTGATTTTTTTTCTGTTTTTTGGGGATGAACAGTTTGTTCGGAAATTTTCTTTTCGATTTTTTTTATTGATTTTAATGTATCGGTCGTATCTTTTTTTGTTACGATTTTTTGCGGATTTATTTGTAAAGTACTGTCCTTTTGTATTGTGTTTTCTTTTTTTGATAATAATTCATATTCTTTTTGATGTAGTAACGCTTTTTTATTCAATCCTATTGACTTATAAAAATATGCGTAGCTTTTATGCATCTCGGCTGTTGTTGCTTTTGACGATTTAAAAATATCCAGAACGATTTTATAGCCATTGTCAAAGAGTGAAAAGTGCTTTTCATAATATCCGGTGCTAACGCTAGTGTTTATTTGAATATTTTCTTCCGATTGTTCGAAAGTAATTTCTTTTATTACTCTGTTTTTATTGAAAATCTTTTTATTTATTCGAGATGAGGGATAAGATTTTTCCGCAATTAATATGATTTTGTTATCCTTTTTTTGAAGATGCCATACCGGTTTTTTGTCAAAAACAAAAACTATTCTTGTGATATATCCGTAATCTTTGTAATAATAGCGTTTTAATTGTGCGGAAAATAGGGTAGAGGCAAAGATAAGGATACAAAAAAATATGATTTTTTTCATTTCATAACTTTTTTAATATAGTGATATGATTCTTTGATATTTTTGAAATATTTCTTATAATCTTTATTTCTTTCAATTTTTATGCCTTTTAATTTTTTATCCACGTTTGTTTCACCCCAGTTATATGCTGCAAGTGCAACGCTCCAATTGTGGTTGTATTTGTCAAGCAGGTATCTCATATATTTTGCCGAGACACAAATATTTACAAAAGGAAGCCACAGGAAAATCGTGGGAATATCAGGTGTAATATATTTGTGGGTATCCGTTTTTATTTGCCCGGGTCCGATAGCGTTTGCTTTGGAAATTGCCAAAGCTCTGAAAGAACTTTCCGATTTAATTTGTTGATAAAAAAGTTTTGAATCCAAGTGATAGCACATAGCGGCAAATAATGTGTAAATTCTCACGGAAACGGGATTATAAAGCAGGATAATTGCTATTAGTAACCAAAAAACGGCTTTAACGAATTTTTTTTTCATTTATTTTTGTATCTTAAAATTTTTCTCCAATTTTTTTGATATTTGGGATTGTCCGGTTCCATAGCGATAACTTTTTTGAAATATTCGAACGCTTTATCATAATCTTTCATTAAAAAATAAATTTCTCCGAGAGAATTTTTTATCATTGGAATTTCCGGTGCCATAAGTTCGGCTTTGTTCAGTTTTTCAATGGCGGAAATATAATCCGATTTTTTTAAAAGTTTTACCGCATCATCAAGATAATTCTTCACAGCAACATACTTTTCACGTTTCACAACATCGTTTGCAAGTACAAAATAATTTTTATATGCCATATTATCGGGATTTTTTTGAGAAAGTTCATAAAATAGCTCTTTTGCCTTGTTCCACTGTCTTGTGATAAGATATGATTCTCCCAAGGATAAATTATTCAGGAAATAATCTTCATTTTGCATCCTGATTTTTTCAAAATATGCTATGGCTTTTTCATATTCGAATAAATTCATAAGAGAAAGAGCATAATTAAATAAATTCTCCGGTGCCTGATCGTACATCAATACCTTTTCAAAGAGTCTTTTTGCCTTTTCCGATTTTCCCTGTTGAAGTAATTTTTGGCCCTTTAATCTCCAACGAACTACCAAAAAGCCTATGAACGGATTCATCTATACCATCTCAATACATTTTTTAGGACATTTTGCCACACACGCTTCGCAACCTATACATACATCGGGATTTACTTTGTGAGGTTGTTTTATCATACCGTCTATCGCATCCACAGGACAAACCTTTGCACATAGTGTGCAGCCGATACATTCATCTTCGTGAATAAAGGCTTTTTTTCTTAAACCCAAAAGTTGATCTTCTATGGCTTTGGTAGGACATACTTTTGCACATTCACCGCAATTAACACATTTTTCATAATCTATTTTTGCCAAATTATCATTAACATGAATAGCATCGAATTTACAAGCTTTAACGCATAATCCGCAAGCTATACAAGCGGTATTATTACCGCAAAGCTGTCTGGCAATGGCTCCCTTGTCAAATGAGCGACATTGAACATGAACTTTCTTGCTAATCGGCACCAATTCTATCAGGTCTCTGGGACAAGCTATCACACAGGCACCGCAACCCGTACATTTGTCATTTTCCACATATCGCATGCCGTTTTCGTCCACATGCAAAGCATCAAATTCACAAGCGGCTACACAGTCGTTGTAACCCACGCAACCGTATGTGCACATATTGGTACCGCCTGAAACCAATACTGCGGCGGCGCATGTTTTTACACCCTGATATTCGCCTCGGATTTTTGTATTGTTGTATCCACCGCTTTGACAATGAATTACAGCTACCTTTCTTTCTTTTGCCGATGCTTTTACTCCCAGTATTTGAGAGATTTTTGTCACAACTTCGGCACCACCGGGGGCACATTTGGTAATATCTTCGCCATTCATAGCCACGGCTTCGGCGTAAGCGGCACAACCGGCATATCCACAAGCTCCGCAGTTTGCATGAGGCAATATCTCATCTATCTTTTCTATCTTAGGATCTATATCCACATGGAATTTTTTTGAAGCAAATGCCAAAACCAAACCGTAAATTATTGCCAAAGAACCTAATATGATAACCGATACAAGAATCATTTTTATCTCCTGATAATATTAAAATTTTAATCCGGAAAAACCTAAAAATGCAAGAGCCATAGAACCGGCAACAATAAGCGCAATTGGTATTCCTTTCATACTTTCGGGCAAATCGGCTCTGTCCAATTTTTCTCTGATTCCCGCCATCATCACAAGAACCATAGTGAAACCCAGTCCTACGAAAAATCCGTTAAATATTGCTTCTATAAAATTATAATGTGATTGAATATTTAAAATCGAAACGCCAAGAACGGCACAGTTTGTAGTTATCAAAGGCAAATAAATTCCCAAAGATTTATACAAAGCAGGTGCGGTTTTTTGGATTGCCATTTCCACAAATTGAACAAGCGAAGCTATTGTTAAAATAAAAGCAATGGTTTGCAAAAATTCTATGTGATAAGGTATAAGCAAATATGTTTGAATTATCCAAGTAATGGTGGAGGCTAAAGTCATCACAAAAATAAGCGCCATCCCCATACCCAAGGCAGAATCCATTTTTTTGGATACTCCGATAAAGGGACACAAACCGAGAAAACGTGCCAAAACAAAGTTTTGAATAAAAATCGCCGTAAGAGCTATGGTTAAAATGTTTCCTACAAAATGCATCTTTTCCCCCTATTTCCTTTTTGCCATATTTAGCAACGCTTTCAAAAATGCCATAACGAAAAAAGCTCCCGGAGCCAATATTGCCACTAACATAGGTTTATAGGAATGAGGCAAAATTTGTATTCCCAAAATTTGTCCGGCTCCAAGCAATTCCCTTACCGCCGCCAAAACGATTAATGCCAATGCAAAACCAAGCCCCATACCCAAAGCATCCAAAATGGAAAGAAATACGTTATTTTTGCTCGCAAATGCTTCGGCTCGTCCCAAAATAATGCAGTTTACCACAATAAGTGGTATAAATATACCCAAACTTTTGTGTATTGCCGGCAAATAAGCATGCATAAGCAAATCAACAATAGTTACAAATGACGCAATAACCACGATATATGCGGGTATTCTTATTTTGGAAGGAATAAATCCCTTTATCAGCGAAATGAAAATATTACTGAACAATAAAACAAAAGTTGCGGCAAGTCCCATGCCTATGGCGTTTATCACACTGGAAGAAACCGCCAATGTAGGACATAATCCCAATGCCATTACAAATACAGGATTTTCTTTTATAAAACCTTTTGTAAATTCTTTCATAGCACTCATTATGACCTCCCCGCAGGAGAATTTTTATTTTCCGTTACTTTTTTTATGATTGAGATGCCTTTGTTTATCGAATTTGTTACAGCCCTCGAAGTAATGGTGGCACCTGTTAAACTCTTTATTTCACCACCGTCTTTATCCACCTTTAACTGAGATAGTTTTTTCCCTGAAAATTGATTTTGAAACCACGGTTTTTCGGAATTTGCACCCAAACCGGGAGTTTCGGATTGGAATATTATTTTATTTTATTTATCGAAAAATCGGATTTTAATCCTACCATTGTTTTTACATTGCTACTATATCCGTATCCCGCGGCTACAAATGTATAACCTACAATATTTCCCGAATCGTCTTTTGCTACGTAGCCGGGTTCGTTGTTAATAGAGCAGATGCTATCAAACACGGTTGCTTGTGGCAAAACCGCCTTGCGGGCAAGTTCTTTTTCTTTTTTTTGATTTTTTAAAATAACCGGTTTTGTAAAGCTATCTACAAAAGCGAGAATACCGCTTGCTACCGCGGCAACTATGAAAAGAACAAAAGCGTATTTTATATATTCTTTCATTTTTTCACCTCACCGAAAAATTTGGGAAGAGAATATCTATCAAGAAGCGGAACAACGATATTCATAAGAAGTATGGAATAAGAAACTCCTTCGGGATAGCCGCCCACCAAACGAATTGTTACCGTTAAAATACCCAATCCTATACCGAAAATGATACGTCCTTTTTTGGTAACCGGCGAAGTAACCATATCCGTAGCCATAAAAAAAGCACCCAATATCAGTCCGCCCGATAATATATGAAAAATCGGAAGAAAAACCGATGCGGAAAATAACCCGTTAATCCCGCCGAAAATAAATGTTAAAACGAAAACGGTTCCTATATAAAATGTGGGAATACGCCACTCTACAATTCTTCTCATAATAAGATATGCCGCTCCCAAAAGAAGAGCCGCCGCACTTACTTCTCCCAATACACCGCCTACATTTCCCCAAAACAGATTTTGTAAAGTATGAAAATCGGCAAGTTTGTTGATAATGATATTAGCTGTATCGTGTGATACCTGTGTGGTGTCTCTAAGTGCTTTTGCTACGCCTAACGGTGTGGCTGAGGTAATTACCGAGGGTATATTGGAAGGCAAAGAAGATAAGTTTAAGCCGTTTATTGAATTATATGTCGTTTTTACCCAACCGGAAGTCATTATCGTAGGCCAGGATGCCATCAAAAAAGCTCGCCCCAAAAGTGCAGGATTAAAGATATTGTATCCCAAACCTCCGAAAACCTGTTTACCTACGGCAATGGCAAAAATCGCTCCTACCACGGGAATCCACCAAGGCGCTCCCGCATTGATATTGTATGCTACAAGCATTCCCGTAACCACTGCACTTCCGTCGGATATCGTAAGCGGAACCTTACGCCATTTTTGAATAAGTCCTTCCGTAATAACCGCCGCTATCACTCCGTATAATGTAAGTAGTAATGCACGAATACCAAAAAAAACCACGGCGGCAATAAGTGCGGGTATCAATGCGGCTACCACCTGCCACATTATTGATTTTACGGAAATCTTTTGTTTTAATTGAGGAGCTGGTGAAATGGCATATATATCACTCATTTATCCTCCAAATTTATTCTTTTTTTTATTTCATTATAAGTATTTTCGTAATTGGTGTGATGAATGGCATTAAAACCAATCTCCAAAGCTGTTTTGATATTCTCCGATCGATCATCGATAAAAATGGATTTTTCGGGATTTATACCGAATTTCTTTATAGCGGCATGATAAATTTCTTCTTCCGGTTTCACAAAACCCAATTCATAAGATAGCATCAAATTATTTTCAAAAAAATTTATGGAAGGGAATTTTTGCCAAATATAAGGAAAATGAAGTTCGTCGGTATTTGAAAATATATAAATGTTATATCCCGATTCTTTTATTTTTTTTGCCAATTGAATCATTTGAGGAATTTCCCAAAAAACGTCACACCATAGTAATTTGAATTTTTCAAAGCTTAATGAAAAACCGTAAATTCTTTTCATATCTTCATAAAATTTTTGTTTATCCGTCTTTCCGGCTTCAAAAAGCAATATTTCCCTGTTGGCTTCGTCCAATGTTCTTGTGTCCGGTTTATTGCCTATCTTTACAAAAAACTTATCAAAATCATAATCGATAAGCACTTTACCCAAATCGAAAATTACATTTTTTATCATTTGTTCTTTTTCCTTTTTGCTATGATTTGGGCTCTGGCTATATCAATCCACTGAACCAATTTTATATTGGAAGGACAAACATATGTACAGCTTCCGCAACGAATACAATCCATTGCACCATATTTGTTTGCATCATCATAATCTTTGTGTTTGGATGCATTAACA
Organism: uncultured Candidatus Cloacimonadota bacterium; assembly: GCA_964619925.1. Lineage (GTDB taxonomy): Bacteria > Cloacimonadota > Cloacimonadia > Cloacimonadales > TCS61 > CAZUGB01. Next base: position 701 of record CAZUGB010000126.1, on the reverse strand, counting down.
ATAAGTGTGGGAATCAGATTCATAGGACATACATCTACACAGCGCGCACAACGAATGCATACCTGTTCTTCATCCAGTTGAGCCTGTTTTTTATCAAAGAATAATACTCCGTTTGAACCTTTTATTGTGGCTGTTTCAAGATTAGGAACGGTAAATCCCATCATCGGACCGCCTGAAATTACTTTTCCTATTGGTTCGGTAGTTCCTTCGCAAAAGTCCAAAAAATCTTGGTAGGATGTTCCGATTCTTCCTATAACGTTTTTAGGATTTTTTACTATTTTTCCGGTAACGGAAACCACTCTTTCGATTAAAGGTTTCTTGTATCTTACGGCTTCATAGATGGCAAAAGCGGTTGCTACATTTTGAACAACTACTCCCACATCCATTGGTAAACCGCCTTTGTTAGGAACTTTTCGTTTTGTAGCGGCATAAATGAGTTGTTTCTCTGCACCTTGCGGATATTTTACTTTTAATGCCACTACCGAGATATCGGACGATTTCTTTAAAATCCTTTTCATTAATTTTATAACATCCGGTTTATTGGATTCTATTCCTATAATGCCTTTTTTGGCATTTACAATTTTCATAACTATTTTTAAACCTTCGATAATTTCCATAGGTTTTTCAAGCATTAATCTATAATCGGAAGTAAGATAAGGCTCACATTCCACGCCGTTTAATATTACCGTATCAATTGGTTT
>CAZUGB010000125.1:0-16096 GCA_964619925.1 uncultured Candidatus Cloacimonadota bacterium | reverse complement strand
TCTTCACCGGCAACCCAAAATCTTATGATTCCCCTTTTTATTAAAGAATCCAAATATTCTCTCAAACAATATCTCAGTTCCCCGCCGATTCCGCTGGAGCCATATCCGTGGATTAATTTGATTACTTTTGTTTTACCTTTTTTCAGCTCAAAAATCTTTTGATACATAATCTTTTTGGCATCTTCGCAATAAGGCATGTTTTTTTCAATATTAAAAAGATACATTTTGGAAAAATCGTTTTGTTTTGCTACACCCGTGATAATAGCTCCGCAATAAGGACAGCGAGTATAATTGTTTTCAACCTCGTTTCCGCATACGGGACAAATCATAATTCATTATCCTTTGTAACGAAATTTTTTATAATATCATAAATATCATTGGGAATTCTAAAAGGTTTTCCGTTTTTAACAAACACACCGGTAACCGTGGCAATATTACAAAGTTCATTATTTGAATTATACATTTTTTGTTCCCATACGGATTTAAGCTTGTTATATTTTATAATTTTCGATTTTATTTTTACCGTATCTTCAAGCATTACGGATTTGAGGAATTTAAGGTTAATTTCGGTAAGATAGATGCTAATATCCCTTTGATTTAATAACCTTATGGGAATGCCAATCTCTTCCAAACCTTCCGCTCGCGCTTCTTCATAAAGATATAGATAATTGGCATTGTTAAGATGTCCGTAAATATCGCACATAAAGCCATATATCTTTCTTTTGTGTATCATAATCAACCTCCGTAAAAATCAAGTTTTATTTTAACATAATTTATATCAACATTTTTTTATCGGCTAATTGAAAGATAATTTGTCTTGACGGATATGGATTTATTTCAAAGGTAAAAAACAGGAGAGTATAATGTTTGATAAAGAAATCACAAAAAGAGTTTTGGAAAGTATTGTAAGACTTAATAATAAAATGGGTGTTTGGGCATTTATTATTCCGATTATTTTTGCTTTTGCGGTGCTTTTTCAACTTTATCATGCCTATAAAAAGCCTTCCGTAAAAAATAGTAGATTATTAACGGGAATATATGCAATTATTTATCTTTATTCAGGATATACCATATACGCCGGAAAAGATTTTATGGGATATAAAATGGCACTAACCGGTGCAATTGCTCTTTGGTTTATATCATTATTTTTGTTTTTGGATGTGATTTTTAAATGGACTTATATAAAACTTTCGGATAAGGTGTTTGTCAGATATATATCGTTGTTTTTTATTTTCGGAGGTATATTTCTATATCCTTTGTTTGAATTGGTGACAGGTTTTAGGTTTCCCGAAATGGTATTTTTCGGTGCCGAATGTCCCACCACTATAAGTTTAATAGGTATTTTTATCGGGAGCATACCCAAAGTGAATAAACCTTTGTTTTTATTGGTGAGCATAAATGCCATCCTAACGGGAGGTTCCGTAGCTTTAAGCGGTGCAACATTTGATTATTTTTATGCTTTGGCCGGTATAACGGGAATTGTGATGATGGCAATTAATTATAAAACCACATTTAAAAAAAATATTGCAAAAAAAACGTGAAAGATTTATCTGTTTTCCTAAGGAGGCTTTATGAAAAAACTAGTTTTGTTCTTTATTCTTTTTACGATTTCATTTGTTTTGTATGCAAGTAATCAAACAGTTTCCGAGAATGGAAATGATTTGGAATTTTGGAGCGGAATGAAAGCCGAAAAATTCGATTCGGAAATTGAAATACCGTCATACAAACCGGAAAAAATGCACTTTAATCGTTCTTGGTCGGTAGTGGATTCCATCCCTTTAAAATATTTTTTAAATACGAGTGTTTCCGGCGGTTATTTTGTAGATGTTTATTTTGATAGAAACGATGAAACATTACACACGTTTTGTTCCGATCCTGCCACTATCACCGAAACGGCGAAAAATGCAATTCAAAAAGCACCAAAGTGGATAAGACCCGCATTGTTACTTAAATTCAAATCCATTCCGAGCAACAAACAAAATCTTTGGGGAAATCTTATTTTGGATACATCCGATCCGTATGTGGACGAGGTGGCTTTTTCCATAGCTACATTATCACCTGCATATTTGATGTCTATGCTTGCCAATCCCGACGTAATTGTAGCAAATGCCATAGATATTTATGTGAATGATATTTCAATAAATTATGCGGATGTGGTGGATTACGGCACATCAAACGACGATGATTATTATTCCACGGTAAGATACTGGAAAATGGACGAAACGGGAAATCTTACACAGGTTGAAATGCCCAAAATGATTTATTATTGGTATATTGCACATCCCAAAATAACGGATGAAATACCCGCATTTATAGATCCTACAATATTGGAATATGATCACCATGCTAATATTGTGCCGCAATCACAGGGTTTTTTTTGGAGAGATTATATCTTTGCCACCACTTTTCACGATACGCTTAACCTTATGAATATGATTCAAAATTGCAATTATGTATGGGACGGTGTTCCCAGAGCTTATCCGGGTGGTGATTGGTTTGCTCAGCCTGTTTCACCTTATGGTGATTCGCTTAATTATGCCATACATCTTTTTACAAAATGGATAAACGGCGATATGGAATTTACATCTCCCGGCGACAGACCTCATCAACCGGTGAGAATAGCCTATAAAGGTATGGGAAGATGCGGCGAATATGCCGATTTGAATGCCGCGGTTGCAAGAGCTTTGCTCATACCGGCCACCAGCATAAGCAATTGGGTTAATATTTGGGATCATACTTTCACGGAATTGTGGCAAGAAGACTTTATTCATTATGAATCATACTACTGGGAATGGGGAACCTCATTTTATAATACTTACAGTTATTGGGCCATTTCTCCTTATGAAATCAGATCCGACGGCTATTTGCGAACGGTTACGGAACATTATCTGGATTATTCCGTATTGAATGTTCATATCCTTGATAGTGCAGATATACCGATAGACGGAGCAAAGGTAGAACTTTATGTGGAACGACCGGATGACGGAATAAGAAAAACCATGGAGGCTTGGACGAATAATCAGGGAGTTGTTACATTCACGGTATCGGATAGTTTTCCATATTACGCAAAAGCAATTACTCCGATAGGAAGCATTCCGCCCTCGGGGACGGCTCTTTTGATAGAAAATCCGCTTGACGGCGAAGAATACGATCTGGCTCTAAATACGTCTCAACCATTGGAACAAATGGAATATTCTCAAGTTGAACCACCGCAAGATACACAAGACGACTATCGTGTGGAAGTACAATTTACCGTTCCAAAGTATGCCGTTCGCGGAAATATACGACATGACGATATAGACGGAGACGGCTCGACTAAAACATACGATTTGATTTTGGATAACGGTACGCTGGACTTTTTTGTAACAGATCAAAATAACTCGGATATGTTTCTTGCCAACCTGCCTTTTGAAGCTGTGGAAACTCAGCCTCACACAAACGGATATAGTCTTGATTTTTCCATTCCCGATACCGATAATTGGCACTTTATTTTTGCTAATAGATTGCATGCTCAAAATGCTCAGTATTTGGATGGTTATGTAAAACTTTACCATTATGAAGGTAGCTCGAATCATCAGGATCAAATTGTGGCTACCACAAAATTAATGCAGAGCTATCCAAATCCGTACAAAGCAAATGAAAAAGCGCCGATTACGTTGAGATTCAGTTTGAAATGCGATACTGCTGTGGATTTGGGGATATATAATTTAAAGGGACAAAAAATAAGAACGTTGGTACATGATAATTTGAAAAAGGGTTTGCACAAAGTAAATTGGGACGGAAAAAACGCTTATGGCAAAAAAGTTGCCAGCGGAATTTATCTGTACAAGTTAAAAACAAAAGATAATACACTGTCAAAGAAGATGTTAATAATCAGATAAAAGAGAAAGCGGGTCGAAAGATCCGCTTTTTTTATTTCTATCATATTAAATTAAAAGAAGTTATCAACCAAACGGAAAGTTGACGAGATTTTTTGTTAAATTATTAATTCATTGACATAAAATGAGTTATAAAAAACATGTAACAATCAATAATAAATCTGAACGGGAAACATAAAAAGAATGGATAATTTTTTGCGTAAATTAAAAAAATTTGTTTTGGAAAACAATCTGATTTCAGCCAAAGACAAAGTGGTGGTAGGTTTTTCCGGCGGTCCCGATTCTATGGCTTTGATTCATTCTTTATGGAAAATTTCTTTTGAGCTTAATTTTCACATTATTGCCGCTCATGTAAACTATCATTTGAGAGGACAGGATTCGAACGAAGAAGAAAAATTCGTACGAAATATTTGTATGGATTTGAATATTCCGATATTGGTAAAACAAGCCAAAATGGAAACTAACTCCGGTATCGAAAACAAAGCGCGCGAAATAAGATTTAAATTTTTTTATAAAATAGTTTCACTCTATAAAGCCAATAGCATCGCTTTGGGACACAATGCGCAAGACCAAGCAGAAACAATTTTGATGAATCTTTTTCGCGGTTCGGGAACTAACGGTTTAAAAGGCATTTTACCCAAAAACGGAAATATTATTCACCCTTTGATAGAATTTACCAGAGAAGAAATCATAGCATATCTAAAACATAACAACCTTTCGTGGAAAGAAGATAAATCCAATTATCAAAATTATTATACCAGAAACAAAATCAGAAACGTTTTTATACCTTTTATCAAAGAAAACATCAATCCGAAATTTACGGAAAAAATTATCAATACCGCAAGAGTTTTAAGAGAAAGCGAAACCGTTTTGTATAACAATGCAAACAAAACTTTGCAAAAATTAATTTTGGAACGGTATGAAGATAAGATAATCGTATCACAAAAAAAACTATTGCAACAACTACCGGTAATGAGATTTTATTACTACAGAAAAATATTCAAAGAAATTACGGGTAGCGATAGAGATTTTTTTCAATATCATTATGAAGAAATAGAAAAATTATTGCGAAGCGAAGGAAGCAAATTAAAAGATTTTCCCCAAAATATTACGGTAATAAAGGAATATGATCATATCACTTTTATAAAAACATCTTCAATAAAAAAATTCGATACAACCAATTTTAGAAAAATCGATAAAATACGCGCCAGAATAAAATTCGAAGATACCAGATTGTATTTTAAAAAGTTAAAAAAAATAAACAAAGAATTAATCAGAGATAAAAATACCGTGATATTGGATCTTGATAAGATAAAATTTCCTCTGATATTTCGTCATAGAAAACCCGGTGATAAATTTGTTCCTTTGGGAATGAAACATATAAAAAAAGTAAAAGAATTTTTGATAGACGAAAAAGTTTCAAAATATGAAAGAGACAAGCTGATAATCGTTCAAGATGCCGAAAAAATCATATGGATTGCCGGTTTGAGAATAGACCAACGAGTAGCCTATAACAAAGACACGGTCAATTTTTTGGTGATACGCACGGAAAAAATAAAATATCCCAAAAAAAGAATGGCGGAACGATTTAAAAGATTATTGTATTAAAAACGCTTTTTTTATTGACGAAATATTGCTAAATTAAGTTTGAGAAATATATTATGAAATAAGGATATTTAAGATGTTTGAAAATGACTTTGAAAAGATATTATTCGGTTCCGAAGATATAAAAAAAAGAATTTCGGAGTTAGGGAAAAAAATAACGGAAGATTATAAAAATTCCGATTTGGTTATCATAGGGATATTAAAGGGAGCCTATGTTTTCACCGCCGACCTTGTTCGGGCTATCAATCTGCCTCTTCAAGTGGATTTTTTTGCCGCATCAAGCTATGGAATGAATTCACAATCAAGCGGTGTGGTAAAAATAAAAAAAGATATTGATTTGGACATAGAAGGGAAAGATGTGATAATAGTGGAAGATATTGTGGATACGGGATTAACTTTGAATTACATCAAAAAATATATGAAAAATCACAATCCGAAATCGGTGAATATATGTGCTTTTCTTGATAAACCCAAAGCCCATAAAATTGATTTGGATATTAAATACTTGGGATTTTCCATAGAGAATCATTTTGTGGTGGGATACGGTCTTGATTATGCGGAAAAATATAGAAATTTACCCTATATTGCAATTTTAAAAAAGGAGATTTATTCTTAAATGGCAGACAATAAAAAACCGAATTTTACACCGAAATTTAATAAATCGAAATCTATTACTTTTTGGTTGGTATTACTTTTGATAATAGTTGTATTTTATCAATCCTTTAAACTGAGCGGCGGAAAAACAAAATCGGTAACTTACAGCGATTTGACCAATTTGGTGGAAACGAATCAAATTCAAAAAGCTGTGGTAAACGGCAAAGAAATAATTTTTTGGGATAAATCGGGAAAAAAATATTCCACTTATTTGCCTTTTGAAGATCAGGAATTGGTAAAGGAAATGATTAAAAAAGGCACGATAGTTTTATCTCAAAAACCTTCCAAAATGATGAGTATTTTAATAGCTTGGTTACCTTTTATAGTGCTTTTGTTTTTCTGGTTTTTTATGATGCGAGGGATGCAAGGTTCCGGAAGCAAAGTATTTAGTTTTGGAAAAAGTAGAGCCAAGTTGTTTCTCGGAGGCAAAACTCACGTAACGTTTGCAGATGTGGCGGGAGTGGAAGAGGCAAAAGAAGAATTGGAAGAAATTGTGGATTATCTGAAAGCCCCTGGAAAATTTCAAAGGTTAGGCGGTAGGATACCTCGCGGTGTGCTATTATTGGGAAGACCCGGAACAGGAAAAACCCTACTGGCAAAAGCAGTTGCCGGTGAAGCGAAAGTTCCCTTTTTCAGCATCAGCGGTTCCGATTTTGTGGAAATGTTTGTAGGTGTGGGAGCGGCAAGAGTTCGTGATTTATTTTCCGAAGCGAAGAAAAATTCACCTTGTATCGTTTTTATAGACGAAATAGATGCCGTGGGAAGACACAGAGGCACCGGTTTAGGCGGTGGTCATGACGAAAGAGAACAAACCCTGAATCAGCTTTTGGTGGAAATGGACGGATTTGAAAGAACGGATTCCGTTATAGTGATAGCCGCTACCAACCGTCCCGACGTTCTCGATCCCGCTTTGTTACGCCCGGGCCGTTTTGATAGACAAGTGATTGTGGATTTGCCGGATATAAAAGGCAGAGAAGCTATTTTGCGTGTTCACGTGAGAGGCTTACCGCTTGGAGATGATGTGAATTTGGAAGTAATAGCAAGAGGAACGCCCGGTTTTAGCGGTGCCGATCTTGCAAATCTTGTCAATGAAGCCGCTCTTATTGCGGCTCGAAGAGACAAATCAGCCATAGAAATGGATGATTTTGAAGAAGCCAAAGACAAGGTTACCATGGGTAAGGCAAGAAAAAGCAAAGTGATTTCCGAAGAAGAAAGGAAAAATACCGCATACCACGAAATAGGTCATGTGTTATGTTCAATATTTTTGGAAAAAAGCGAGCCTATACACAAGGTAACCATAATACCAAGAGGTTTTTCAGGCGGAGCAACCCACTTTTTACAAACCGAAAAATCCACATATTCGAAATCTTATTTGTTGCAATCCATGGTAGGATTAATGGGTGGTAGAGCGGCGGAAGAAATTGTTTTCGGTGAAATTTCCACGGGAGCGGCAAATGATATTCAAAGAGCCACCGATATTGCTAAAAAAATGATTGGTCAATGGGGAATGAGCTCTAAATTCGGTCCCGTTACAATAGTAAAAGAAGATACACAGGTATTTTTGGGAAAAGAACTTACACATCACGAAACCATTAGCGAAGAAACTTTGAAAATTTTTGATTATGAAGTTAGGGAAATAGTGAATAACGCATATAATCAAGCTTTGGAAATCTTAAAACAAAAAAGAAAGCTTTTGGATATTTTGGCTAGCCAACTATTGGAAAAAGAAACTCTTAGCGCCACACAAATTTATGAAATCGTTACAAAATACGCTACCGATGACGAATTGGAGCTTATCAAAAAAAAATATGAACTTGTAAAAGAATTGGAAATAAATACCGAAAATTCAAAATACAACGCTACAAAAGACAACACACAAGAAGAAAATAATGAGTTTGAATATCAAGTGGTGGATGAATACGATGAAGACGAAACCGATGATTTTGATGATGACGATATTGGAGTATAAATGAACGCAATGCACGGAACCACAATCTTGGGAGTAATAAAAGACGGTAAAATCGCCGTAGGCGGAGACGGACAAGTTACTATGGGTAACACAGTAATAAAATCTTCCGCCAAAAAAATAAGAAAACTATTCGACGGAAAAGTGATTGCAGGTTTTGCGGGAGCTACCGCAGACGCATTTACACTTTTTGAAAAATTCGAAGAAAAACTAAAAAGATTTAAGGGTAACTTAACCAAATCCGCTGTGGAGCTTGCAAAAGATTGGCGATCCGACAAAATTTTAAGAAGATTGGAAGCTATGATTATAGTGGCGGACAAAACCACAATACTTCTGATTAGCGGAACGGGAGACGTTTTGGAACCCGATGACGGATTGATAGCAATCGGTTCGGGGGGAAATTATGCGTTGGCTGCTGCAAAAGCTTTGGTAAACCATTCCGAACTTTCCGCAAAAGAAATTGTGGAACAATCCTTAAAAATTGCCGCTGAAATTTGCATTTACACAAACGATAATTTTGTTATTGAAGAATTTTAAAAAAGAAAAGGGAGGTTTTTTATGAAAAAAGTATTTGTAGTACTGTTTTTGTTTTTCATGATGATTTTGAATGCTCAAATTTTGGAAATGACTTCTTCCGATGATATTTTTGTTGTGTTATTAGCACCGAACGAATACGGCGTGGTGGTAAAAGAGAATAATCAATGGATACTTTACAATGAAAATTTGGAAGAATTAACTTCTTTTACGATAAATGAACCTTATATATCCGTATATATCTGGGGTTGCGCAAAAGATTTCGACGATGATGATAATTACGAAGTCTTCTTTTGGTATTATGACGATAGTTACACATACAAAACCATTTTAAGAGATATTACCACAAACGAAAATCAAATAGATTTGCAAGATAATAGCGATTATTATTACTATCCCAAAAATATGCCCTTTTATTTGAATAACGAAAGATTTTTTACAATAACCAAACAATCTTCAACCGACTTTAATACTTTGGAAACTTATCTTTATCGCTCGGGAGTTCAAGTTTCGTCAAATCAAAATGTGATTGATACAAATTCCGCAATTTCGAATGCGAAGGTTTATCCGAATCCTTTTATGCAAAACAAAAAATTACCCGTAAAAATCTCTTTTGAGCTTGCACAACCGCAATCGATAGATATTAGCATATATAATTTGAAGGGACAAAAGGTAGATACCGTTTTATCCGATAGTGCTATGAATGTTGGCTCACATACCGTTTTGTGGCATCCCAAACGTTCCATATCAAACGGCGTGTATTTTTTTAAAATCAATTTAAATTCAGGTGATTTTATAAAGAAAATGATAATTGTAAAATGAATGATAACAAACTTTTAAATATCACATTAAGTATTATTGTAACGGCTTTGGTCGTTTACATCTTGAAAACATTAAAAACCATATTTATTCCGCTTACATTTGCCATTTTTCTCAGTTTGATTTTTGCACCGTTGGTGGAATATCTCAAAAAGAAAAGATTTCCGCAGTTTTTGATAATCTTTATTTTAGTGTTCATAATTTTTATCACATTTAATATGATTGGAACGGTGATTTACACCAGTGTTGCATCATTCGCAAAAAATTTCCCTACCTATGAAGAAAAAATCACACTTACAATTCAAAATTTTATCTACAAATTGGAAATTCCCAAAGAATCTTTAAAAGAATATATTAGAAACAAGGTAAATTGGTTTGATATAGCCGATAAATTATCGCTAAGTAAAATAATTACAAACACAATGGGTACTTTTATTAACTTTTTTATAAATTTGCTATTAACCATTATCTTTATGATTTTTATCATTTCCGAAAGATCTTTAATAAGCAAAAGAATTTCAAATGTGATAACCGAAAAAAGAAAAAACAAATCAATCAAAATGGTGCGAGCGATAGAAAGACAAATAATGCGCTATATCTTTAATAAAACGATTATAAGTCTTGCTACCGGCTTAATAGGGATGTTTTTTGTGTGGTTATTCGGAATTGATTTTGTGATAGTTTCGGGATTACTGCTTTTTATCTTAAATTATATTCCGAGTTTGGGATCTTTTATTGCATCCGGTTTTCCCGTTGTGATTAGTCTTGTGGAATACGGTCTTGGTTGGCAAACGTTTGCCATAGCCATAGCTTTGATATTATTACAAATTACCATGGGAAATATCGTAGAACCTAAACTTATGGGTAGAGGATTGCGTTTGTCACCTTTGGTTATTTTGATTTCACTTATTTTTTGGTATTGGATATGGGGTCCTGTGGGTATGATTTTGGCGGTTCCCATAACGTCCACACTTAGCATTATGATTAAACAGGTGGATTCGTTAAAAATAGTAAGTGCCATAATTAGTGCGGAAACGGATGAGCCTAATAGTAAAAAAAATAGAAGATAATTCACTTGCGGCTAAATACGGTATAGAAGTCGGAGACAGGTTAATATCCATAAATGGAAAGAATATTAACGATTTTTTGGATTTACAATTTTACGGAGCTGATCCGCAATTAAAAATCGTTATCAGGGATAAATTCGGAAGATTAAAAGAGCTGAATATTATTCAAGATTGGGAATTACCGCTTGGTATTGAACCGGAGGAACATCGAGTAAGAACCTGCGCAAATCACTGCATTTTTTGTTTTGTGGATCAAATGAGACCCGATTTAAGAAAATCACTTTTTATAAAGGATGATGACTACCGTTTTTCTTTCGTTTTCGGGAATTTTATTACTCTTACCAATTTTTCAAAAAACGATTATCAAAAAGTGGTGGAGCAAAAATTATCCCCGCTTTATATTTCTGTTCATACCACAAATCCCATTCTTCACAAAAAGATGTTACGATATGATATAAATGATTTCAATATTTTGGATAAACTCAGATTTTTTTCGGAAAATAATATCGATTTTCATACGCAAATCGTTATCGTGCCGGGTTGGAATGACAAAGAAGAGCTAAAAAGAACCTTATCCGATCTGTCTTCGGAACATTTAAATACGCTTTCTATCGGTATAGTGCCGGTGGGTATCACTAAGTTTCGTAAAAATTTGAATCCGATTAAAAGAGTGGATAAAAGTTTAGCCGCCGAATTAATAGAAATATCAAAGCATTATCCCAAAGCCTATTGTTCCGATGAAATTTATCTTCTTGCGGAAAAGGAAATTCCCGAAGAAAATTATTATGATGATTATCCTCAGCTTGAAAACGGTATCGGTATGATAAGATTGTTTTTGGAAAATTGGAAATATGAAAAAAAGGCTTTTGTGAATTTTGTAAATAAGATAAAAAAAGATATAGTTTTTATCACGGGAGAGCTGTTTTATACCTATATGAAAAAAGTAGCCGACGAATTAAATGAAATTGCAAAAGTTAAATCAAGAGTTATTAAAATACGAAATGATTATCTCGGAGAATCGGTTACTGTGGCGGGATTATTAACGGCTACCGATATTATTAATCAAACCGATCTGGCAAAAAACGAAATTCCCGCTTTTTCGGGAAATATGTTTAATACCGACGATATTACTTTGGATAATGTTTCGAAAAGCGATTTGAAAAAAATGCTAAATTCCGATTTGCTTATTATAGATGAAGAATTTGCCGGTTGGGAAATGATATAAAAAAAAGCGGCAAATAATTTGCCGCATTAAAAGATTTATTAAAGAATGTTAAACGGATTATCGGGATCCGTTTCCGGTTCTTTTTTCTTTTTTTGTTTCTTGTATTTTTTCCAGTCGTCCTTTTTGGTGTGAGTTGTTTCCGGCATATCGGTAGGTTCCAAAGAGATTTTTTTGTTCACCGTATCAATGCGGGCAATTCGTAATGAGATTTCGGTACCGATGCTATTTTTATTTAAATCCATTTTTGTAAGTGCAATTTTAGATTTTGGCAAAAGTCCTGTGATACCGTCTTTTATTTTGATAAAAGCACCGAAGTTCATAATGTTTTCAATAACGCCGTTAACGATATCGCCTTCGGAAAAATCGTTTTCCACGGTATCCCAAGGATCGGGCAATAATGCTTTTACGGATAATGATATTTTTTTGTTTTCCTTGTCGATTTTTTGAATTTTGGCTTCTATTTCGTCACCGACTTTTAAAATTTCGTCGGGTCTGGTAATTCTTCTGCCGCGAACTATTTCGGAAACCGGAATTAAACCTTCCACGCCGGGTTTTATCTCTACAAAAGAACCGAAAGGTAAATTACGAAGCACTTTGCATTTAACAACATCGCCAACATGATATTCTTCAAAAGCCACATCATACGGGTCGGGTTTTAATGCTTTGAGACTAAGAGATACTTTATCGCCTTTTATTTTGATAACTTTTGCTTCCACTTCATCCCCGATTTTCAAAACGTCGGAAGGAGAATCCACTCTGTTCCAATCAAATTCGGAGATATGAATTAAGCCTTCGATAGGTCCCATGTTAACAAATGCTCCGAAATTGGTAAGTCTGGTAACCACGCCTTTTTTCACATCACCTACTTCAAGACTGTCAAGCATTGTTTCCTTTTCCGCTTCCAATTCTCTTTGCAAAAGTTTTTTACGGGATAAAACTATGTTTTTGCCGCTTTCATCAAGGTCGATAATTTCAAACTCATACATATTGTTAATATAGATGTTCGGGTCGGTAACAACTTTTATGTCCATTTGAGAAATGGGGCAAAAAGCTCTAATTCCGGAAACATCAATTCTAAAACCGCCTTTGATGATGGATGTAACTTTGCCTTTGATAGGAATTTGTTCTTCATAAGCATCTTTCAAAAGGTGTCTGTTTACGGCATCGATGCTTTTTGCAATTACGGTTTCTTCGTCATCGGATCTTACAATATAACCTTTTAATTTGTCACCTACTTTAAGGTTTAATTTGCCTTGTTTGTTCTGATATTCTTTTATATCAGCATAGGCATCTTTTTTTGCACCCAGAGAGATAAAAATATATTTATCCGATATTTTAATAATTTCGCCTTCCACTTCATCGCCAATATTGTATTCCACAACATTGTTTATCGATTCTTCAAGAAGGTCTTCAAATGATTGGTTTGTGCCTGTTTCATTAATATTTTCCATACACTTTACTCCGATAGATAATTTTTGTGAGACAAAATCAATTTTACAGTTCCTTTGTCCAGTATAATTTTAAATTTAAAAGTTTTAACTTTTTTCATAATCATAAGATATTATTTTTTTCTTCTATTGTATCTTTTGTTCTTTGAAAATTTATCTTTTTTATCTTTGCGATTATTTTCCTGTTCGCTCGATTTAGCTTCTTCAAAATTAATTTGTTTTCCGTTATATTTTACTTTTTTATTCGATTTGAAAATCAGATTTGTTCTGTTTTTTTCTATATCCACAAAGGTAAACGACTTAAATATGTCAATAGCACCTATTTTTATATTTCTGTCACCCGATACGTCATTTACAAAACCTATTACGTCCGTGGGTTTAATATTATCTTTGGAACCGATATTTATAAAGAACCTTTTAAATTCTTTGGAATCTTTTTTTCTTCCGCTTCTTTCCGAAGATTTTCCTCTTGTTTTTTCAGGAATTACATTTATATCCTTGTTTTTTGAATAATATTCCAATAATCTGTCAAATTCCATATAGACAAATCTTTTTAAAATTTCTTCTTTTGAAAAATCCGCCATTTCTTTGTAAACGTTTTCTAAAAAGGGTTTTATCTTTGCTTCATCGATTTCAATATTTTTTACTTTGTGAATAAGTGCGAAGAGTTGCTTTTCACAAATGGCATTTCCTTCGGGAACGGGTTTTTGTTCAAAGGTTGTTTTAATAATTTTTTCGATACGTTTTATTTTCCACTTTTCTTTAAGATTGATAATTGCTATGGATATTCCGGATTTTCCCGCTCTGGCGGTTCTACCGCTTCGATGTGTGTATATTTCAAAATCATCGGGTAAATTATAATTAATTATATGCGTCAGATTATTAACATCTATACCGCGGGCGGCAACGTCGGTAGCCACAAGAATTTGCAAATTTTTATTTCTGAATTTTTTCATAACCGAATCTCTTTGAGCTTGCGATAAATCACCGTGCAAAGCATCTGCATTATATCCGTCTTTTATCAGATTATCGGCTATCTTTTTAGTTTCCATTCTGGTTCTGCAAAAAACAATTCCGTATATTTCGGGATAATAATCCACAATACGTTTTAAGGCAAGGTAACGATCTTTTTCGTGAACCACATAATAATGATGAGCAATATTTTCTGCCGCCATGTTTCTTTTTCCCACTTCTATCGTATGGGGATTATAAAGGTATTGCATGGCGATTTTTTCTACCTCTTTGGGCATTGTGGCGGAAAACAAAAGTGTTTGTTTTTGCTGTGGAGTTTGTTCCAAAATACCGTTCAATTCGTCCTGAAATCCCATATCAAGCATTTCGTCGGCTTCATCTAACACTACGGTTTTTATCTCGGATAAATCAACTTTTTTTCTTCTGATTATATCGTTCATTCTACCCGGGGTAGCCACCACAATTTGTACGCCTTTGGCTATTTTATTTATTTGATTGTCGATACTTACTCCCCCGTAAACCGCTACAACGGAAACTTTTTTCATATACTTGGAAAATTTTTTCAAATCGTTTTCGATTTGTAAGCAAAGTTCTCTGGTAGGACAAATTATAATTGCTTGGGGTCTCTTGGCATTTAAATCCAATTTTTGTATAATAGGTAAACCGAAAGCGGCTGTTTTACCCGTTCCCGTTTGAGCCAATCCGATAAAATCAGAATCGTTTTCCAATAAAAAGGGAATGGTTTTTTCTTGAATCGGGGTAGGTTTTTCAAAACCCATTTCTTTTATTGCTTCTAATAATTCGGGCAATAATCCGAAGTCTTCAAATGATTTCAAAATTAATTCCTTAAAATAATATTTTTTAATAAAATCCAAAATAGCAAATTATTAAAATTTTGATGCCAGTAAAAAAAAGCGGCTTAATGTGTCAAAATAAAAAGTTTATAAAAAATAAAATGCCCCGATATTCATTACTTATAAACATCAGGGCGTGTATTTTATAGAGAATGGGTTTTAAATATAAAATCCTTTGTATTTTCTATTTATTTTGTAATTTTTCCATAGCTTTTTCTAGGCTTACTCTCATTCTTTCAAATGATTCCGTTAATTTGGCTATCTCGTTTCTTTTGCCTTCCACAGTTAAAGATTTGTATTTTTTCCCTGTGCTAATGGCATTTGCGGCTTCAGTTAAGAAATTAAGATGATTAACCATATTACATATACGTTTTAAGAATGTAAGAATTGCAATTAAAGCAAAAATAGTAACTACGATAAGTCCCGTTAGTCCATAAGATATAAGTTTTGAAATATTAGCAAACATATGTTTTCTTGCTTGTGAGGCCATAAATTCCAAAGTTTTTGAAAATCGTTGAAGATTTGAGCTTACATTTAATCCTTTACCTTTTAATATACTAATGGCACCTTTTGCATCTCCTTTTTCCAGAAGGGGAATAGCCTTTTGCAAAGCGGGGATAAATTCATTTATTTCTTTTTTGAAATCTTGATAATATTTAATAGTTTCACTACTCATACCGGGTACGGTTTTCAATTTTTTTGAAATGATTTTTCTTAATTTTTGAACTCTTTTAAATTTTTTCTTATATACGGTTAACTGTTTTTGAAAAACTTTGGGATTATTTACTTGAATAATCATTGTTTTTAATGCAAGAACCATTTCATCAAATTCACTTCTTAATTCCATTGAATTGGCGGCGAGTGTTGATTGTCGGTCAATAGTTTCCATATTCGTTAATTTTGTTTTAAATACAAAAAGAGCCGAAAACCCCATAGCTAATAATATTATAAGGGTTAATCCGAATTTTAAACCGAGTTCCGTTTTTAAAGATAAGAATTTTTTTTCTTTTGCCATATTCTAGCCTCCTATTTTAATAATTTTATATCTTGTCCCGCTTTTTTGATTTTTTTCTC
>CAZUGB010000124.1:0-27091 GCA_964619925.1 uncultured Candidatus Cloacimonadota bacterium | reverse complement strand
CGGAATTTTTCAATATGTCACCTTCCGAAATTGTGGGTAAAAAAAATGAAGATCTAATAAAAAATATTCTTTTGAATGAAGAAGAAGTAACAAAATTTTTGAAGGAAACGGAGAAGAAAAACCTTGATACCGAGCTAAATTTACAATTTAAAAATCTCACTAAAAGATGGTATCATATCACACAAATTCCGTTAATTTATAAAGGAAATAAACATATTCTTGGTGTTATGGTGGATGTAACGGAATTAAAAATAGCCCAAGATGAAATTAGCAAAAAAAGTAAAAAACTAAAAAAATTGATTGAAACCACTGTAAATGAGTTGCAAAATTTGATTAAATAATTAAGTTATCCACATCAAAAGATGATGGATAATAATAATGAATAAAATAAAAGTTTTATCGGAAGAAGTTGCCAATAGAATAGCGGCAGGCGAGGTTATAGAACGTCCGGTTTCGATTGTGAAAGAATTGGTGGAAAATTCCATTGATGCAATGGCTACCAAAATTGTGGTAAGTATCGAAAACGGCGGCAAAAAGCTCATTAAAGTTATTGATAACGGCATAGGAATGAGCGAAGATGATGCTCTTATGGCTTTTGAACGCCATGCTACCAGTAAAATACGAACGGTTAACGATATTTTTCATATCGATACTCTCGGTTTTAGAGGAGAAGCCTTACCCAGTATCGCTTCGGTGAGTAAATTAACATTGATAACCAAAGAACAAAATTCCGATATTGCCACAAAAATTATTTTCGATTCCGGCAGATTGAAAAAAATCGAAAAGGAAGCGGCAAATCCGGGAACTACCGTGATAGTGGAAAAGTTATTTAATTTTATTCCCGCGAGAAAGAAGTTTTTAAAATCCGATCAGGTGGAATTTAAGCATATTATAAATTTTTTACATTATCAGGCGATTTTACATCCCGAAATTCAATTCAAATTTATATCTAACGGAAGAGAAAAATTTAATTTTCCCGTTGCTTCGGATTATCACGAAAGACTTTTTACGATTTTTGGAAAAGATGTTTTTGATGCCGCTATGATACCCATTGACGAGAAGTATTTGGATATGCATATTTTCGGCTATATCGGAACACTAAATGATGATTCGGAAAAAATTGAAAATTTTAAGCATCTGTTTGTTAACGGTAGATTTGTTCGAGATAAAGTGGTTTATCATGCTATCAAATCGGGATATGAACCTTTTGTTCAAAAACTGCATATCTTCAAAGGGAAATTACCGCCTTTTATATTGTTTTTAAAAGTTCCTTCCAATATGGTTGATTTTAATGTCCATCCCGCTAAACTTGAAATAAGATTTGTCGATTCTATGCAAATTCACAGCTTTGTAAAGGATATGATAAAAAAAGTTTTATTAAGATATGAAGAGAAAAAATTTGATAAATTAAAAAAGGAATTTTTGATTCATAACAAAAAACCGATTACTCATTCTTATCCCGAAGAAAGAGCGGATGTAAAAAGAAAAGAAATAATCAAAAAGCAAGCAAAACCGGTGTTTGAACGGGAACTTTTTAGGGATAATAAAAAGCAAGAAGAGCTTTCTCGCACTCTATTTCCCGAAAGAATGATAATATTACCACCCGAAGAAGATATTATAAATCCTTGGCAGTTGCACAACAGATACATTTTTGTGCAATCCGAAGACGGACTTATTATTATAGATCAGCATGCCGCACACGAAAGAGTGATTTATGAAAAATTATTAAAACGTGTGATAAAAGTACCCAAAACCAATCGAAAACTTTTGTTTCCCATTGTTATTAAGATACCGCAATATCTAAAAGAAACCATACCCGAATTAATAGAAAAAAATATGGATGTTTTCATCAGCATGGGATTTTCGTTAAAAAATTTTAGCGGAGATTCCATTGTGATAGATGCGGTGCCGATAGAGCTGGACGATTGGAACGGAGAAGAAGTATTTTTGCAAATTTTAAGTCAGTTGCAAAAGGAATTGGAGGAAACGGGAGATTTTAGAGATAGTCTTTCCAAATCGATAGCCTGCAAAGCCGCAATAAAAGCCGGAAAGCGAATGACCAAAAAAGAAATGATTTCGCTTATTAACGATTTGTTTCAATGCGAAGTACCTTACTTTTGTCCTCATGGAAGACCTTTGATAATAAAAATAACTTTGGAAGAATTCGATAAAAAATTCAGAAGAATCTTATGAGCGATAAATTCGTAATAACCGTTCAAGGTGCCACGGGGGTGGGAAAAAGCAGGCTTGCATTTGATTTGGCAACGGAGCTTAATACTCAAATTATCAGTGCCGATTCCAGACAAGTTTATAAACTTATGGACAAAGGCACGGCAAAACCTTCGTTGGAAGAACTTTTGAAGATAAAACATCACCTAATAGATATAATCTATCCCAATGAAGAATATAACGCGGGTAAATTTATCAAAGATGCGTCCGAAATCATATCTAATTTATACGAAAAAGAAAAAATACCCTTAATTGTAGGCGGTACCGGATTTTATATCAAATCGCTTTTGTGGGGTTTGTTTCAAGCGCCGGAAATTCCAAAGGAAATAAGAGAAAAATTGCGAAAAGAAGCTCAAAACAAGGAACCTGACTTTTTTTATGATTATCTGAAAAAAATCGATAAGGACTCAGCGGAAAGGATAAATCCTAATGATTTGCATCGGATTTTGCGAGCAATAGAGGTTTACGAAGCTACCGGTATTCCTTTATCCGTTCATTGGCAAAAACAACAAATAAAAAAAAATTATAAAAGTTTTGATATTTTACTTATTCAAGATAGAAAAGAATTGTATGAAAAAATTAATGAAAGAACTCTTAAAATGGTGAATAGCGGCTTAATAGACGAGATAAAAAAAATTTTAAGTATGGGGTTTACAAAAGATGATCCCGGCTTAAACGCCGTGGGTTATAAAGAGTTTATACCCTACATAGAAGGAAAAATAACGCTAAATGATGCAATTGAAACGGCTCAAAAAAACACAAGAAATTATGCAAAACGGCAATTCACTTGGTATAGAAAAATTCATTTTGATTTGACATTGGACATAAATAAGATTAAATTTTCTGATATGATAAAGATAATAAAAACAAAAATAAAGGATTTGGGGAGCGCATGATAGTAGCTATAGTTAACGGTTATGAAATCACTGATTTCGAATATCAAAACGAGCTTAAAAATTTATTGGAAGAATTAAATACCGATATTATCGATCATAGTGTTAAATTAAAGGCAATTAACCACCTGATAGATGCTTATCTTCTTTTGGAATCGGCACAAAAATCAAATGTCCAAATTACCGAAGATGAATTGGAAAATAAACTTTTGGATATTATGCTAAATTATCCAAGCGAAGAAAAATTTAAGGAAATGCTTTCTCAAAATAATATTAATTACCAAATCCTAAAGAAAAAAATTAATAACGAATTGTTGATAAAAAAATTTGTAAAAGTTAGGTTTAAAACCACAAACAAAATTTCGGACGAAAAATTAAAAGAAATTTACGAAGAAAATAAAGAAAACTTTTTGATTCAAGAAAAAGTAAGAGCATCTCATATTTTGGTGGAAGGAAATACCCCTGAGAGTTTGAAAAAAATTGTGGAAATCAAAAACAGAATAAATTCAAAAGAACAATTTATGCAAGAAGCGGCAAAATGCTCGGATTGTCCTAGCAAATGTAATTATGGAGATTTGGGTTATTTTGAACGCGGAAAAATGGTAAAAGAATTTGAGGATGTTGCTTTTTCGTTGGAAATCGGAGAAATCAGCCAACCGGTAAGAACCCGATTCGGTTATCATCTGATAATGGTTACGGATAAAAAAAGGAGCAAAATAGCCCCTTTTGAAAGCGTTAAAGATGCTTTGGCAAACAGATTGTCTCAAATAGAAGCCGAATTAAATCTTTTGCAATTTATCAAAGAACAAAGAGAAAAAGCCGAAATTAAAATTTATGAGGAAAGATTATGAAAAGAGCAATAATCATTGTTTTGGACGGTGTAGGTATAGGAGCTTCGCCGGATTCATATAAATATAATGATGAAAACGCAAATACGATTGTGCATGTAGCCGAATATGTAAACGGATTGAAAATGCCCAATATGCAAAAACTCGGATTGGGAAATATCACGCAAATAAAAGGTGTGCAAAAAGTAGATAATCCTCACGGTTCTTTCGGTAAAATGCAAGAAAAGTCTCTTGATAAGGATTCCACCTCCGGACATTGGGAAATTGCGGGATTGGTGGTTAATATCAAATTTCCCACTTATCCGAACGGTTTTCCCGATGATATTATAAATAAATTCATAAAACTTACGGGAGTTCCGGGTGTATTATGTAATAAGCCTTATTCCGGAACCGAAGCTATAAAAGATTTTGGTGAAGAACATATCAGAACAAAAAAACCGATTGTTTATACTTCGGCGGATAGCGTTTTTCAAATTGCCGCTCATGAAGAAGTGTATCCTTTGAAAGAATTGTATAAAATGTGTGAAATCGCCAGATTTAAGATTTTTAACGGTGAAACGAATATAGGCAGAGTGATTGCCAGACCATTTTTGGGAAAAACGGCAAATGATTTTTATAGAACGGGAAATAGAAAAGATTATTCCGTAGATCCCGTAGGACCCACATTATTAACCAAGCTAAAAGATGCCGGTTATGAAGTTGCCGGAGTGGGAAAAATAGAAGATTTGTTTAATTTTAAAGGACTTACCAAATCCTATCATTCAAAAACAAACCCCGAAGGAATCGAATATATAAAAAAATATCTAAAAGAGGTAAAAAACGGTCTTATCTTTGCCAATCTTGTTGACTTTGATACATTATGGGGACATCGCAATAACCCTGTGGATTTTGCAAAAGGTTTGGAGTATTTCGACGAAAAATTACCTGATATTTTATCACTTATGGAAGATGAGGATATACTTTTTATCACAGCAGATCACGGATGCGATCCCACGGTGCCGGGTACCGACCATACCAGAGAATACGTTCCCTTAATAGTTTTCGGTAAAAAATATAAAAGTGTCGATTTGGGCATTCGAGAAACCTTTTCCGATATTGCCGCCACGATTTTTGAATATTTTAATGTGGAAGGAACCGGAAACGGTAATAGTTTTTTGAAAGAAATATCACAATAAATTCAAAAGGAGCTAAAATGGCTGATTTGGGAGTAAACATAGATCATATCGCCACATTAAGACAGGCAAGATTGGGTATAGAACCTGATCCCGTTTATGCCGCCGCAATAGCGGAACAAAACGGAGCCGATCAAATAACGGTTCATCTTCGAGAAGATAGAAGACATATTCAATTGCGAGATTTGAAAATATTAAGACAAACCGTTCAAACAAGATTAAATCTTGAAA
This sequence comes from uncultured Candidatus Cloacimonadota bacterium, assembly GCA_964619925.1. Lineage (GTDB taxonomy): Bacteria > Cloacimonadota > Cloacimonadia > Cloacimonadales > TCS61 > CAZUGB01. The sequence goes on along the minus strand of CAZUGB010000124.1, from coordinate 21,718 downwards.
TGGCACCCGTTTCGGAAATGGTGGCAATAGCAAAATCCGTTTCGGTTGATACCGTTACTTTGGTTCCCGAAAATAGAAAAGAACTTACTACCGAAGGCGGATTAAAATTAACGTTGGACTATACGGCTTTGGTGGAAGAACTAAAAGAAGCTGGAATAGAAGTGAGTGTTTTTATCGAACCCGATGTGGAAATGGTGAAGCTTGCTGATAAAATAGGTGCAAATGCCGTGGAAATTCACACCGGGAAATATGCAAATTTGGTATTGAAAAATGAAATAGAAGAAGAACTAAAAAAAATCAAAAAAGCCGCGAAATTGGTTAAAACCGCAGGTATGAGAGTGGTTGCAGGTCACGGATTGAATTATCATAACATAAAACCACTGGTGGAAATGGGAATTTTTGAAGAATATAATATAGGGCATAGTATCATTTCAAGAGCTGTTTTTACAGGCTTGGCGGAAGCCGTGATGGCTATGAAATTATTAATAGATTAAAAAAAAGAAGGGCTAATGGAAGAGAAATTTTTTGATAGGGCTATGAAGTTGGCGGAAAAGGGAAGAGGAAAAACATCGCCTAATCCCTTTGTAGGTGCCGTTATTGTAAAAGATGGCGAGATTGTGGGAGAGGGATTTACCCAACCTTACGGACAAGATCATGCCGAAGTACAGGCGTTAAAATCAGCAAAAGAAAAAGCCAAAGATGCGGAAATGTATGTAACTTTGGAACCGTGCGCACATCATGGCAAAACACCACCTTGTGCCGATGCTATTATTAAAGCAGGCATTAAAAAAGTTTATATCGGAATAAAAGATCCCAATCCGCTCGTAAACGGTAAAGGTGTGGAAAAATTAAAAGATGCCGGTGTGGAAGTGGAAATTGGTATCAAACAAAAAGAAGTGAAAAGACAATTGGAATATTATCTAAAATTTATCACGGAACACAAACCTTTTGTAATAATGAAAAATGCCGTTTCTCTTGACGGTAAGATAGCCACAGAGGAAGGTTTTTCAAAATGGATTACCGGAGCGGAAGCAAGAAAAAAAGTACATCTTATTCGAAGTGAAGTGGATGCCATTATCACGGGTATTGGAACGGTGATGAATGATAACCCGCGTCTTACTGTGCGATTGGAGGGAGATTACAAATCCCCTGCAAGGATTATCTTGGATAAATCGCTCACTATTCCGCTGGAAACGAAATTGGTAAGACAAGCAAACGAATATCGAACAATTGTTTGCAAAAGTAAATTTTATTGCAATGAAGAAAAAGAAAAACAATTGCAGGAAGCCGGTGTGGAAATAATTTCATTGCCTGAAAGCAAAAGAGGTTTGGATATAGAAGCCTTGTTGGATGTTCTTTATAAAATGAATTTTTCGGTAGTTATGATAGAAGCCGGAAGTAGAGTTTGTACATCATTTCTTGAAAAGAAACTTGTGGATAAAATTCATTATTTTATGGCGCCGAAAATTGTAGGTGGTAATTTTTCCGTTTTTCAAAGTTTAAGTATAAAAGAAATGGAAAATGCCATAAGTGTGGATGTAACAAGCATGGAAAAAGTCGGCGAAGATTATCATTTTACCGGTTATATAAAATATTAAAAATTTTTATACATTTTGTCTTTACTAAAAAAAAGCCAAAAAAAAATTTGTATGAATTGAAAAAACTTCGGAGGAAAAAATGGTTAAAGACGGACTTTATTATAGCGAAACACATGAATGGGTGAGAATTGATGGTGAATACGCATATTTCGGAATTAGCGATTATGCACAACATGAACTTGGCGACATAGTTTATGTGGAACTTCCCGCTGTTGGTGACGAAACACAACAAGGTGAACCTTTCGGTTCAGTAGAAGCTGTAAAATCTGTGGAAGATTTGAATGCACCTATGAGTGGCGAGGTTGTGGAAGTGAATGAATATCTTGAAGCAAATCCCGAATTCATTAACAAAGAACCTTATGATAAAGGTTGGATTGTAAAAATAAAATATTTTGATAAAAACGAATTGGATAACCTTCTTACAGCCGAAAAATATAAGGAACTTATTGAAGAGTAGTGTATAAAAACAAAAATTTTCTTATTATCTTAATAGCGCCGTCCGGTGGAGGAAAATCCACAATAGCAAAAGAGATATTGGACAAACACCCCGATATCGAATATTCAATTTCTTATACAACAAGAAAACCGCGCGGAGATGAAAAACACGGTGTAAATTATTTCTTTGTTTCCGAAAGCGAATTTAAAAAAATGGCTGATGAAGGTGACTTTTTGGAATATGCTTTTGTTCACGGACATTGGTACGGAACGTCCAGAACTCAAATAGAAAAGCGAATTGAAAAAGGGAAACATATCATTTTGGATATTGATATAAACGGTGCAATGAAGATAATGGGTAGCGGCATTGATGCGGTTACTATCTTTATTCTTCCGCCTTCTATAGACGTCTTAAAAGAAAGATTGATAAAAAGAGGAACGGATTCCATAGAAACCATTAATTTAAGATTAAAAAACGCCTACAACGAAATAAAAGAAGTTCATAATTTTCAATATCTTGTAATTAATGATGAACTCAAAGAAGCCGTTCAAGCTGTGGAAGGAATTATAAAATCGGAAGAAAAAAAGGTAAAAAGATTTAAAAATATCTTGGAAACATTTTACGGAGGTGACAGTGGGCAGTTATATAGTTGATGAATTTTTGGAAAAAAACAATATGACCTATCTGTTTTTAATTTTGGCAAATTTGGAAGCCGAAAGATTAAACAATTTGCCGGAATCGATTAAGAAAAAATTCGATAAAAAAATTACCGAATTGGCTTTGGAACACGTAGCCGCAAACCAAATTCCCGATTATATAGTGGAAGAAGAAGAGGAAGAAGCGGAATTGGAAGAAATCCAAAACGAAGAATAAAATGTCGCTTTTAAAGGAAATTTTGGAATATCTTGAGTTCTTGGAATTATCCGGAATTCAAGATATTTTTTTTAAAGAGCAAAAACAAATGCAAAAATCAATTGATAAACCGGATTTAACGGAATTAAAAGAAAAATATAAAAATTGCAAAAAGTGTAAACTGTGGGAAGGGCGAATCAAATTTGTGTATGGCGAAGGAAATCCAAATGCAGATATTATGCTCATTGGTGAAGCGCCGGGGGCAAATGAAAATATTCAAGGTAAACCTTTTGTGGGAAGAGCGGGACAATTATTAACCAAAATGCTTGCGGCAATTAATATCAAAAGAGAAGATGTTTTTATTACCAATACTGTAAAATGCCGACCGCCCGGAAATAGAAATCCCGAAAAAACAGAGATAGCAGCTTGCAGACCATATCTCGAAGAACAAATCGCAATTATCAAACCCAAATATTTCCTTATTTTGGGAAGAGTGGCGGCAAATGCTATGTTAAACCTCAATTTGCCTATGAAAGAATATCGAAAGCGAACATATTCGTTATACGGTGCAAAGGTTTATGTAACCTATCATCCTTCGGCTCTTTTAAGAACACCCGCTTGGAAAAGATTAGCTTGGGAAGATTTAAAAAAATTCAGAGACGATTATTTTTCATATAAAAAAGGAATTTAAAAATGGCGGATAATATTCGAACATTACCGAGTGATTTTAATGCGGAAGCGGCCGTTTTGTCCGCAATGATAATTGATAATAACTGCATACCTTCGGTTTTGGAAAAATTGGAGGAAAAACATTTTTACAAAAATCCTCATAAATATCTTTTTAAAGCTATAAAAAAATTATTCGAAGAAGATGTTCAAATAGATTTGATAACTCTTTCGGATAAATTGAAACAACTAAATTTGTTGGATAAAGTGGGCGGTGAACAATTTATCATCGAAATTTCGGAAGTGGTTTTAAGTTCAGCCAATGTAATTTTTCATGCCAATATCGTTTTGCAAAAAGCCATTTTGCGCGAGCTGATAACCGTATCCAACGAAATTATAAAAAAAAGCTACGAATCCACCGAACCGCTTGATCAAATTGTAAATTTTGCGGAAAGTGAAATCTTTAAAATTTCCGATAACCCTCAAAGACGCGGGTTTATGTCCGCAAAAGACATTATGGCGAATCTTATTGAAGAAATATCATCAAAAGAAGAAACGCATTCTTATGTATATGGTATTCCTTCCGGTTATAAACTTTTGGACTATTATGTAGGCGGTTTCAAAGGCGGTCATTTGATAATCCTTGCCGCTCGTCCGGGTATGGGTAAAACTTCTTTTGCGCTAAATCTGGTGATGAATCAATTTATAGGACCGGCAAAAAGCGACCCCCCAAAAAGAGTGGCGATATTCAGTTTGGAAATGGATGCCACGGAAATTTTAGCAAGAATGTTAAGCATATCTTCGGGGATTCCTTTGGAAGCCATTATCAAAGGAAAAGGTTTGAATGCAACCAGAATGGGAAAGATAATCGATTCTGCCGAATTTATACGAGATTTGCCGATATATATAGATGACAACGGTAACAATACCATTATCGAAATTCGTTCAAAAAGCAGAAAACTAAAAGCTGAATTGGGCGGCTTGGATTTGATTATATTGGACTATTTGCAATTGATGACTTCCAATAGCAGAAAAGAAAACAGACAGCAGGAAATTGCGGAAATATCCAGAAACTTAAAGCTTTTATCAAGAGAATTGGATGTTCCCATTATCGCCCTTTCCCAGCTGAATAGAAGTCTTGAAAGTAGAGATGATAAAAAACCTATGCTCTCGGATTTGAGAGAATCGGGTGCCATAGAACAAGATGCGGATTTGGTTCTTTTTATCTATCGTCCTTGGATTTATAACAAAAAAGAGTTTGATGAAAACCAAACAACAATCATAATCGGCAAAAACAGACATGGCAAAGTGGGAGAATTTGATATTTTCTTTAAACCGGAACAAACTCTTTTCAAGGATTTGGCAATAGATCAATCCGTTCCCGAATAAAATGAATTATCTCTCGGTTTTCGGGGAATATCTTATTTTTTCCCTTAAATTTTTTATTAATATTCCTAAAATTTTTAAAAGAAGAAATGAAATTGTTATCGAGCTATATAAAATCGGAGTAAGTTCCATACCGCTTATTATGATAACTTCCGCTTTTACGGGGTTGGTAAGTTCATTACAGGCTTTGTATCAAACAAGAGGTTATATCCCGAAAGATTTTATAGGCGTAATGATAGCAAAAGCAACCATGATAGAGCTTGCCCCTGTGCTTTCGGGTTTGGTTATATCAGGAAAAGCCGGCGCATCAATTGCCGCGGAAATAGGCGGAATGAAAATCACTGAGCAGATAGAAGCTTTGGAAAGTATGCAAATATCTTCTTATAATTTTATTTTTTTCCCTAAAATCTTTGCCGTTATTATTATGATGCCTGTCTTTACCTTTTTGGCTAATTTTATAGCCGTTATTTCCGCTTATGTCTTTTCCGTTTATAAATATTCGATTACTTTTCATACTTTTTTTTCCAACATGAAAAATTTCTTTTTGCCTATGGATTTTTGGAGCGGTATTATCAAATCCGTATTTTTCGGTTTTTTTATCGGAACGATTTCGGCTTTTTCGGGATATAAAACGCAAAATAGCACGGAAGGTGTGGGAAAAGCCACCACAAATGCGGTTGTGTATTCTTCCATCTCCGTTTTGATAATGGATTTTATTGTAGCGGGATTTATTTTCGGGAAGTGATATGAAAAAATTATTATTTTTATTTATAGTTTTGTTTTTAATGTTAGGGTGTAGGAAAAACAAGGAATCAATTATTATAAGACCTACGGTTTATCAAGACAGCATAAGCGTTTTTGCGGTTCGAACATATCGGGATTCCACTTTTTGGAATACGGTAGCTCGATTGTATTCGGTTATCTACAATTCCAAGATAAATTATCGTTTTTTCAATGATGTTTCAGGATTATTGGATAGCCTTGATACAAGTGCCGACGTTGTTTTGGGAATTGATAAATTTTATGCGGCAAAATTGCAAAATGACACCCTTTTCACCCAATATCGCCCGATTAACTATCAATTTATAAAAAGAGTAATCAGACCGAGAGAAAAAATTGTTTTTATTCCCTTTGTTTATAATTACGAAGTTATTTTTACAAAAGACTATTTAAAAGATTATCCCAAAACGTTGGCTGTTCTTCAAGATCACGATTTGTACAATCGCGTGATATATTTTAATCCCGATAAAACTTTTGTAGGCAGAGATTTTCTTTTGTATAGTTTGGCGGTTTATACGAATTTGGGATATCGAAGATTTTGGCGAGGAATAAAAAAAAGTGTTTTTAGCATAGAGGACGATTTGCAAAAAGGTGCCGAAGAATTTATAAAAGGTGATGCTTCGGCGATAATGTTTCCGTATGTAAATCCTTATATCAAGGATGAAAGATATTATCTTCCGGCAGAGGGCTATTTTTGTTCGGTTTTTTACATGGCAATACCCAAACATTCCAAAAACATAGGAAAATCACAAAAATTCATAGATTTTATACTAAGTGACGATGTCCAAAAAGCGGTTTATGATTCTCGTTTGGGAATTCCCGTTTCTACACAGGTTTTGGAACAAATAGCCGATGATATTAAGCTGGATAAGAGAGGCAAAAACCTTTGCAACAAACCAAAACCCAAGGTTATTAGAACTAATGAAAAATATATGAGAAGAATATGGAAAAGAACGATAAAAAAGAAAAAAAAGAAATAAATTTCAGAGTGGTTTTGTATCAACCGGAAATTCCTTCAAATACCGGAAACATCGGTAGATTATGCGTTGGCGCCAATACCGAATTACATATTATCAAACCAATGCGATTTCTGATAACCGATAAATATTTGAAAAGAGCGGGATTGGATTATTGGGATAAATTGGATATATTTTTTTATGAAAATATCGAAGAACTATTTCAAAAATATCCCGAAAGTAGTTTTTATTTTTTAACCACAAAATCACGAAATATCTATTACGAAAGAAGTTTTAAAAAAGGTGATTTTTTTATGTTCGGTCCCGAAACAAGAGGTTTGCCCGAATCATTATTAAAAAGATTTGCCGATAATGCTCTTACCATACCGATGTCGGATAAAATACGCTCGATAAATCTCTCTAACAGCGTGGCGATAGTTTTGTATGAAGCATTAAGGCAGATAGGTTTTAGGTAAATAACTTTATTAAGCGTTTTTTATATTTTCTGCAAAATTTTTAGCTTCCGAAAGAATTTTATCTTTGTCCAAGGTGAAAAAAGTACCTTTGTCATAAACAATTTTACCGTTTATAATGGTAGTTTCCACATCGGTTGACTTAGCTGAATAAACTATATAAGAAAAAGGATTATACCAAGGTAATGAATGGGGATTATTCGGATTTAAGATAACCAAATCGGCATATTTGCCCGCTTCGAGAGAGCCGGTAATATCATCTACGTGTAGAACTTTTGCGCTTCCTTTTGTGGCAAGATACAATGTTTGTTCGGCCGAGAGCGTTTCGGGATTTTTGGAAATGGCTTTTTGAGTAAGTGCCACATGGCTCATCTCTTTGAACATATCAAGATTGTTATTACTAGTGGCGCCGTCTGTTCCCAAGCCAACCTTTAATCCTTTTTTCATCATCTTATACACGTCGGCAATGCCGCTTGCCAATTTTTTATTACTTACCGGATTGTGTACTATTCCCGCATTTTTTTCTTTTAAAATATCTCTGTCTTTATCATTTAGATAAACGCAATGTATAGCCGTAAATTTGTCATCTATCAAATTGAGATTATTAAGAAATTGCACCGGCGAAAGATTATTATCGGGGATTTGTTTATACTCGTTTTCTGTTTCCGCTACGTGAATGTGATAAATCATATCAAAATCGTCCGCTATTTGTTTTGCCTTTAATAAAGTGGATTTTGTGCAAGTGTAGGGAGAATGCGGCGCAATTCCCACATATACCAAATCGTCGGTCGGATACTCTTTTTTCAAATTGATAATTTTATCAAATTTTGTTTGCACATCATAGCTTTTTATGGGATAGTCTATAATTCCTTCGCAAAGATAGGCTTTTATGCCCGCTTTTTTTACCACTTTTGCGATTTCATCTTCGTAGAAATACATATCGTTAAAAAAGGTTGTTCCGCTTTGTAGCATTTCCAAAATAGCCAATTGTGCGCCAAGAATGATATTTTGTTTATTCATATATTTTGCTTCGGCAGGCCAGATATAATTTTCGAGCCAGATTTTTAAAGGATAATCGTCTGCATAGCCTCGCAATAAGCTCATGCTGGCGTGTGTATGTGCATTTATCAAACCCGGAATGATAATTTTATCGCTTGCATCGATTTGATTTGATGAATTGTATTTACAATCGTCCGTCTTACCCAAATCAAGGATTTTTTTATCTTTAATAAATATAAAACCGTTTTCTATCACATCATTATCATCATTCATCGTGATTATGGTAGCGTTTTTTATCAGAAGCTCTTTCATATTATTTTCTCCAATGTGTTTAATAATTTTTTCATATCATCCAGCCTATTTTTCGGGGTAATTTTTAAAAGGATTTCTTTTTTGTTTAGAAATTTTTTTATTTCTTTTTTTTCTTTGTTTTCATACAAAAGCAATCCGTAGGAAAAATTCGGTAAAAAATGGTATGGCAAAGCTTTTAGAGTAAGTTTGTTTATTATTATCAAATCTTTTTTTATTCTCTTATCGTAAAGAAACAAAGTATATCCGTAATTTGTTGTGTTAAATAGTGTTTGAGGATTATATCGCCAATAAGAAATTGCTTTTTCCCCGTATTTCCATGCAAATGATATATTTCCTTTGTAAAAGTTGATATTGGATTTTTTGAAATATCTGTCGGAATTATAAAAATGAAAACTCCAATATAAAAATAAAATAAGAAGAATCGAATAAGTTGTTTTGATGAGTTTGTCATTATTAATTTGGAAAATTACTTTGGAACCGGAATAAACATCCGTGATGCTAATGATAAGCATAAATAAAAAGAAATAAGTAGGATAATGAAGAGTGGAACTAAATAAAGAATTTGTAAGTAATGCCGTAAAAGACAGCAGTAGTGAATATGCCAAATTTTGGTTTTTAATTTTGAAAACCGTAACGTAAAATAAGAGCGATAAAGCAAGAAGTAACAAGAATCCTGCAAAACCGGTTTCTACGAATTGTTGGATAAATTCATTGTGGGCTCCACCTTCAAAGTATTTTGTGGTATAATATTTATCACTAACTTTTGAATCATGGAATAAAGGGTAAATAACAGAAAAATTGTCTAAACCGTATCCTAAAACAGGCTTTGATGAGATTATGGAAAGAGAATTTTGCCAAATATTTAATCTTACCTGTGCGCTTTTATTAATAATCAACAAGGAATCTATCTGTGTTTTAAAATTCCTTTGAACCTCTATTTTCGAGGGTTTGTATCTTGTAGAGAAAAGCAAGATAATCAATAAGAGAAAACCGAAAGCAAAAGGTTTTGAGAACATTTTATTTGTCTGTTTTGTGATAAACAATATAAAGATAAAAGGAAACAAAGCTACAATGGTAGCTATCCACGATGCTCTTGTAGCCGTAAGTATCAAATAAAATATGTCAAATGCCAAAATACCGGAAATTATGTAATTCTTTTTTTTCAAAAGATATAAAATCAGCCACCAAATGGAAAATGCCATAAATGGCGAAGCATAATTTTTGTTTATAAACATAGCGGCGGGTATTGTTCGCTGATTAAATAGATTGTTTATTAATCCGAAATACTGCAAAGTTCCCGTTAATGAAATTGAGAACGATGTAATTGAAATGAGCAAAATCAATTGTTTATAAAAATTCTTTTCGGATTTGATGTATTCCAATATGGGAAAGTAAGATATTAAAGCGATTGATAAAAAAATTATTCTGTTTACGGATGCAATTTTTGATGTTGACCATAGTAACGAAAGGATATTCCAAAAAACAAGTAAGATAAAAAGAAGAGAAAGGGGTTTTAACTTTATTTTTGTTTGAACGGTAAAAGAAAGAATTACGGAAAACAAAGCCCATACAATCCATTTTGGTGTAAATGAAGGAAAGTTTAATGCAGGCACATAAATAAGAGCTACCGAAATAAACAAAATAAAAAAAATATTTTTTTTCACTTTATCAAAGCATCTTATAAGATTTTTTCCAAATAACCTGTTTTTACATCAACCTTATAAAGATTTACACCTGCTTCCAGTAGCATTTCCTGTGCTAATTCATCAGGATAAGGTTCTGCGATGTAAATTGTTTTAATCTCCGCATTTATAATCATTTTTGAGCAGATAATACAAGGCTGATGAGTGCAATAAAGTTCTGCGTTTTGGATGGAATGTCCGTTTACTGCGGCTTGAATGATTGCATTTTGTTCGGCATGAACGCCTCTACACAGTTCGTGTCTTTGGCCGGAAGGTACATTTAATTTCTCTCTTAAACAGCCGGTAACCGCACAGTGAGTAACATGTTTGGGCGCTCCGTTATAACCTGTGGACAATACCTGATTATTTCTAACAATTACCGCACCTACTTTTCTGCGAAGACAAGTGGCGCGTGTGGAAACCAAATATGCCATTTCCATAAAATATTTGTGCCAATTGGGTCTATTTTCCATTTTTATTTCCTTTTCTTTTTTCATATGATAATTCGGCTTGAGATTTTCTAAGATAATAAGGCTCTAAAGAAGCTATAAAATCAAAATCATATTGCGGTTTTATATTATCTTTTAAAAATAATGAAATCATTGCAGTGGCAAGATCCGTATTTTGATGTGGTAAAGGTTCCGCATATTTTATTCCGCTTTCTTTAATAATTTTATTAAATTTATAAAGTCCGTTTCCTGTAAGAATTACCTTTTTATCAATTTGGCTTAGGATTTCTTGGGGTTTATAATTATTCGGGGGGATAATTTCCGCTAAATCTTTTGAATACATAGCCGAATAAGTTTCATTCATTTTTGCATCTACCATCACCAAAATAGGTAATTCGGTTCCGAATAGATTTGCCGCATACAAAATAAGTGAATTATAAGGGATTATTGGAATTTTGTTCGGCATGGAAAGTCCTTTTGCCGTAGCCAAACCGATTCGTAAACCCGTGAACGAGCCGGGACCGTTTGCAATGAGGATAACGTCTATTTGATTAACGGATAACCTGCTTTCTTTCAATCCGGTGTCAATCTGATACATCAAACGTTCCGAATGTGTTACCGTAATATCAAGGTAACAAACAAAAGTAATTTTGTTTTCTTTGTAAATTGCTATACTTCCTGATGTGGAAGAAGTGTTTATTGCCAAAATGTTCAAAATTTACCTCTTTTGAGTAACTTTTTCAAAAGCTTGTTTAAAATCAAATATAATATCAAGATAATGTTCCAAACCAAGGGATACTCTAATGAAAACGGGGGATATGCCGGATTCTGCCAATTCCTGTTCCGTAAGCATAAAATGGGTCATCAAAGCGGGAAATTCCACCAGTGTTTCGGCATCTCCCAAACTAACGGCTCGTTTGCATAATTGTAAGCTATCTATTATTTTTTCCGCCGTATCTTTATCGGTATTCAATTCAAATGATACTACACCGCCAAATCCACTCATTTGCTTTTTGGCTAACTCATAGTATTTTGAATTTTTCAATCCGGGATAATAAACTTTTTTCACAAGCGGATGATTTGATAAAAATTTTGTAAGCTCGATAGCATTTTTTTCGTGTTCTCGCATTCTTAAAGAAAGGGTTTTCAATCCTCTGATAATCAACCATGCTTCAAACGGGTTTAATGTGCCGCCCAATTCACACATATAATCGAATTTAAGATAGTTGATATAATTTTCATCATTAGATAGTGCGATACCGGCTACCACATCTCCGTGTCCGTTCAAATATTTTGTAGCACTGTGAACCACTATATCCGCTCCCAAATCAAGAGGATTTTGGAAATATGGTGATGCAAAAGTATTGTCAACTACCACTTTGATGTTATACTTTTTAACAATATTGCTAACGGCTTTAATATCAATAAGTTCAAGAGTAGGATTTGAAGGAGTTTCGAAATATATCGCTTTAACATTGTCATTTAAATATCTATTAAGTGTGTCAGGTTTTGTTAAATCAACAAAAATAGCGTTTATATTATATTTTTTTAAAAGATTTGAAATAAAGGAGTGAGCCGAACCGTAAAGAGTTTTATGAGCGATAATAGTGTCATGTGGTTTTGTTAGTGATAATAATACCGACGAAATAGCCGCCATTCCCGAAGAAAAGGTAACCGCCGCTTTGGCGTTTTCCAAGCTACACACAATTTCTTCCAAAAGCCGCAAAGTGGGATTATTGCCTCTGGTGTAAATATAGTCGTTATTTTCAAAATTCATTACCTTTTTTGCGTTTTCCACTTTGTCAAATGTAAATGTGGATGTTTGATAAATAGGCGGATTTAGTGAATGTTCGGAATAATTTTTTGTTTTTGTCGGATGTATTGTTCTCGTTTGAAAATCGTATTTATCATTCATTTTTGTTTTGTCCGTAGATATTCAGATAAAAATCTCTCATAGCGATTTGATATTCTTCTTTCAGCTCTACTACGCCTCCTAATATATGAGCCATAATCGAAGCTTTTGCGGCTTTTTCTACAATATAAGCAATTTTCAAAGCTTCGGAAATATCGTTTGCCGCCGCTACCAAACCGTGATTTGCCATCAAAACCGCATTTCTGTTTTCAAGAGCCTTCAACGTGTTTTGTGCAAGTTCTATGGTTCCGGGAAGAGCATAATCGGCAACTTTAACATTGCCGCCTACAATTTGAATCAAATCTTCCGCCGCCGCTGGAATTTCTTTGCGTGCAATAGCAAATGCCGTACAATAATCACTGTGTGTATGAACAATAGCGTTTATGTCCTTTCTATTTTTGTAAATTTCGCTATGAAGATTTATTTCGATAGAAGGTTTAAGATTACCGTGAATAATATTTCCATTATAATCAACCACAACCACATCTTTTGGTTCCATTGTAAAATAATTCACTCCCGAAGGCGTGATTGCCATAGCGTTTTCATCTTTAATTCGTATGCTTACATTACCCCAAGTTCCGCGAACAAGCGAGCTTTTTGCCATATCCTGGGCTGTTTGCACAATTAGTTGGGTGTATTTATCATATTTCATTTTTCCTCTGACAATTTGGCTATATTTTCCGAAAACGGTTTACGAATAACTGCTTTTTCACATATAATAGCCGTAATATTTTCATGTGGAGTTACATCAAAAGCGGGATTATAAACCGGAAAATCTTTCGGTGCTATCTGTGTGTTACCGATTTTTAAAACTTCATCGGGCGAACGTTCTTCTATAATTATATCTTCGCCGCTTTTTATAGATAAATCAAAGGTAGAAGAGGGGGCTACCACATAAAAGGGAACATTGTAAGTTTTTGCCACAACCGAAAGCATAAATGTGCCTATTTTATTTGCCGTATCACCGTTTGATGCGATTCTATCGGCTCCTACCAATATCAAATCGATTTTTCCGTCTCTTATCAAAGTGGCGGCTACGCTATCTGCAATAAGTTTGGAGGGGATATTTTCTTTCATCAGTTCCCATGCCGTTAATCTGGCTCCTTGTAATCTGGGACGGGTTTCATCGGCATAAACAAAAATATCTTTTCCTGAATAGAATGCCGTTCTAATAACTCCCAAAGCCGTTCCCCAACCTACGGTGGCAAGTGCTCCCGTGTTACAATGCGTAAGTATGGTTGCTTTTTGGGGAATAATCTCATCTTGAAACTCCGCCATTTTCTTATTTGTGAGCAGGTCTTCTCTTTCCATTTCACGAGCTTTGTCATAAAGTAGATAGTATATCTCTTCGGGAGTTTTGTCTTTGTGTTTTGTTGCGATATTTAAAAGATTGTCAATAGCCCACGATAAATTAACCGCTGTTGGTCTGGATTTTTTTAAATAATTTCCCGCATTTTTAAGATTGGATAAAAAATTGCCCTTATTTTCATACAAAAATTCTTTTGCCGCTAAAACCATTCCGTATGCCGCCGCTATACCGATAGCCGGAGCACCTCTCACTATCATATCTTTTATGGCTTTATATACGCTTTTATAATTATTGCACGCAAAGTATTCTTCTTTTAGCGGTAATTTTCGCTGATCAATCAAATAAAGCATATCATCTTTGAAAAATATGGATTTTATCTCTAAATTTTCCATTTTCACCTCATTGCGAAAAAATGGAGATAAGTTTTTTAGTCAATCAAATCTTTTGATTTTTAGTAGTCATAATACATATTTGTGGTTTCAAATATAAAATTGAAAAATTAAAAGGTCATTTACCCACTATTTAGTATTTTGAAGATAAATGTTTTTATGTAAATTACTTGTGTAATTTGATGAGGAGAAATCAGTTATACGTTACAACAGTTGAAATATGACTTGTTATAAAGTTTAAAAATTACCAAATCTTAATCCCGTGAGGAATGTGTATCCTTTTATCGTAAATTTGTCAGGTTCGATATCGTTGTCTCTTTCCGTGGCACTCAGATATTCTTTATAATTGGCGTGATAATTGATATATTCAAAAACAAAGGCGAGTTTGGTGATAATCTTAAAAGAAAAACCGAACGAGTATTTATAGTTTAATCCGAAATAATAGTGATTGGGTTGTGAAATATCTTCTATGTCATAATTTTGATTGTTTATTTCCAAAGAATCCCGATTTACCAATTTTGTTTTAACCAAGCCTATATCCGGTCCGCCACCCAAGGAGACATACGGATAAAAAGAGATATTATCTGTATATTGTTTGATAAATGACGGTAAAAAGTTAAATCTGATAGTGTAATTTGGAATAATAAAGTTCATACCGTATTGATATTTGCCTTCAACCGGAATGCCTTCATTAAATTTATCATCATGATAAAGATATTTTATAGCGTTGCTTCTGAGAAATTTATTGAAATAAACAACATCAAATCCGGTGGCAATATGCGAATTAAACGCTGTAGTGCTGCTTATGAAAAGAGAGTATTTTATGTCATAATTTTTCTCGTTATTTTTTTTTAACATCAAATCGAAATGTGCACCGAGCATAAAACCGTTATTTAAATTAAGTCCGAAAAATTTTATATTTTCTTTATTAATCATTAGATTTTTTAAAGCGGGTGTAGAAAAATTGATACTGTCATGTGTTGATTTTTCCGGATTTATTATTCCGTACAAAATGGAACCGTCTTTTAAAACCAATATTTTCGGTTTTTTAACATAATGAATATCTCTGGCAAATAATGAAACCGATAATAAAAACATAAGTAAAATAAATAAAAAATATTTCATTTTCCCTCCTTAAAAAGGTTTGGGTAATAGGCGATTTTTTCCACTTATCATAACTTTTTTATCTTAATTTTCTCAAAACCACAAATAAAATATCCAAATATTTTGTAAACAATTTTATAAAAATTATATCAAGATCTTATAGAGTTTGCAAAAAAGAAGCAGTTCCAAATTTTTTCATTATAAATGAAAGGGAAGGGGTATTTTTTCAGAAATATAGAGATAACTAAGGAGCAAAAGCAAATACTTTTCTTGATATGAAAATATTTGATTCTTTTAAGAAATTATTTTTCCAAAGAGCAATTATAAAACAAGTTATAACTTATTCGGTTTGATTTCGATATTAATTTAATTGATTTTATCGGAAAGTTTTATACGTAATTACAGTTGACTGAAATAAAATAAATTGACATCATAAGGTCGAAAAAAATTAAGTATTAAAAATTGGAAACAAAGGAGTTTATTAAAATGGACAAAGCAAATGAAGTGTTAAAATCAATGAGTTTGGAATTTTTCGGGAAAGGAAAACACAAAATATCACCTTCCAACCATTTTGCACAAAAAAATGCGGTGTTTCTGGATGTGAGGTCAAAAGAGGAGCACGAGACCATTTCATTCAATCTTATTTATCATATGCCGGTGTTACATATACCTATTTGCGAAATTCCCGAAAGATTTAATGAAATCCCAAGAGATAAATTTGTGGGGATATTCTGTTCCACAGGTACAAGAGCCGCTATGGTCTATCTTTATTTAAGAAGTTTGGGGTATGAAAATGTTCGGGTTCTCGAAGGCGGATACAACGGATTAAGTGAAGAATTTAAACCCGGAAAACTCCTTAAACACTTATCAAAAAAAGAAGATAAGAAATGATAAAAGTTTTGTTTTTATGCACGGGTAATAGTTGCAGAAGTCAAATGGCGGAGGGTTTTTTAAAACAATATCACAAATATGAAGTCCATTCGGCGGGGACAAATCCCGACAAATCCACAGATGCCAATGCAATAAAGGTAATGAAAGAATCGGGAATTGATATATCAAATTCCGTGCCGAAATCGGTTGATTTGTTTTTGAAAGAGCATTTTGATTATGTTATTACTGTTTGTGATGATGCAAAAGAGAAATGTCCGGTTTTTCAAGGACAAGTTAAAAATAAAATTCATATCGGGTTTGAAGATCCGAAAGGAAAATCAATTGATTTTTTTAGGAAAATAAGAGATGAAATAAAAGATGAAATTGATTATTTTGTAAAAAATTTGGAAAGGGACACTTAATTAAAAGTGTCCCTATTTTTTATTTGGATATTTTAAATCTTGTTGTTTGGCTTGATGCCGCAATTTTATAGAACTTTTTAATCCCTTGAGATGTAGCGGAAATTCTCCAGCTTACCCTACTTCTTGAAGTTACAAATGTTCCGCTGTTCGTAACGTCTGTGAATGTGCCGTTTGGCGTATCGGAAGCATATACAATGTATGAAGGCGCTCCGTTATCATCCCAACTAATAGTGATATAGCTCGATGTGGCACTTATCGATACATTTTGAGGAGTTTGCAGATTTTGTATAACATGCAATGTTATCGGAATGGTTACATTGGAATTATTAGGATCATTTGATGTGATTGATATGGAAGCCGTATAATCTCCGTAATTTAAATTTTCCGAGTTAAAATATAAATCCAAAGTATCGGGGTTTGCTTGTGTAACCGTTCCTTGAACCGTTAATACACTATCTATCAAAACCCATTTTTCATCCGATTTCGCATATTCTATCGAAAGATAGGGAGGATTTGTTTCATTCCAACCGTCAAAGTCGATAAAGAAATTTGTGTTCGGATCTCTGGAAGCAATTCCCAAAGCAAACCAATCATTTGTTAATGAAGCTTCCAAATCATTTTTGATATTGCCTTCCAAGGTATAGTTTTTCCAACCGGTCCCGAATGATGAACTTTCATTACTTTTTAGATAGTACCCGTTTGATGCTTCTTGGGTTATGTCGTTAAACAAAACATCGGCATTTGTGTTTTGAGGATCGTTAGAAAGTGGAGTAACGCTCCACCAAGGATAATGAGTATTATTTACATATGCATGCAGTTCCACATTAAAAATTGTGGCATCATCGGGAATGGCGGAAACATCAAATTTCATCCAACCGGCACTGTTGTTGCCACCTACCGCCGAAATCAAACTGTTTTGTGTAATAAGCGAATCATTGCATGAACCTGTATATTTATTTGAATTAAGAGGGTGAACATCAATGGACGATCTAACTCTTGAAGGATTAACCACTTTTGCCGTGTATGTCAAAGTTCCCTGACCCGTTGTTGAGATTATCATTTGATCTTGTGTTGTTTCATTTATATCAAGTGTTTTGGTATAAGATGTATCTTCAACGGAAATATTTACATAAACTCCCGTTCCTCTTACTTCGATATATTTTGTTCCGGAAGATGAATTATTCGTAATAACCACATTACCGTTATAACTTTGTTCCGCACTTGGTTCGAATACCAAATTGTAGGTTTTTGTATTTCCTTGAGAAATGCTAAATTGTAACGAATTTCTTATATTTATAGTAGGTTTGGCATTGGTAAAAGCATTTTTTGTTACTTCGCTAACCGTATAACCTGTGGGGGTGCTGATTTGTCCCGTTAAGATACCGTTCCCCGTATTTGTAATTGTAAAAGATTTTGTGTCGGTATTACCGATTTCCAGAGTACCGTAGTCAAGCAAAGTCGTGCTTACCGCTATATTGGGAGTGCTCACCGTTAGAGTAACCGGAATTTCCACGGTGGATTCGTCCGGATCGTTTGATGATATTGAGATTTTTGCGTGGTATGTTCCGTCATTTAAAGAGCTGGAATCAAAGCCGATAGTTAAATTGTCCGTAGCAGATGATGAAAGACTGTTTGAATAGGTGCTACCGTTATTTATAGTAAGCCAATTCATAACATTTGAGTGGTAAAATATTTTAAGATAGGGTTTATTGGTTTCATTCCAACCGTGAAAATCGATATAGTAGGAAGTGGAATTGTCTCTTGTGGCAATACCTATTGCAAACCAACCTTGTGAAATGGCATTTGTTAGGTCTGTAACTACATTTCCACCGAGCGTATATTGTTTCCAACCTGTCGAATATGATGAACCTTCATTTCTATAAAGATAATAACCTGAGGTAGCCTCATTTACTATATCGGCATTAAGAGTATTGGCATCAGTCGTTACGGGATCATGTTCAAGAGGAGTAACTGACCACCACGGATAGTTTGTATCATAAACATAGCCGTAGAAAACAACGGAATCAATCACGGCATCGGAAGGTATGGAAGAAATATCAAATTTCATCCACCCGTCTTCGTCATTATGTCCTTTTACCAAACTGTTTTCCGTTTTTGTGGAAGCGTTGCAAGAACCCGTACTATAATTTGAGTTTGCGGGATATACATCGATGGTGGAACTTCTGCTTCCTCTGTTTGTATATTGTACGGATGCTGTGTAAGTAAGAGTATCGTCACCATTGTTAGATATCGACAATGAAGAGGTGGATGTCGAATTTTGAGCAAGTTCGGTTTCCAAAGAGTCCGGCGAAACGGAAATATCCGGCGGATTGATAGCAGAACCCGTAAAAGTAATTCTTTTGGCCGGATTGCCGTTTGTACTTAGTTGTATATCAATATTATCTTCATAATTTCCCGCAGAGGTGGGGGAGAAAGTTACATTAAAATTTATTGTGGCATTTGCGGATAATGTTATGGAATATTCGTTTCTTGTTATTTCTTTGTTTTTGTTTATCTTAATTAAACTTTTATCGCGAGAGGTTTGTGTGATACTAATGTAGGAAGGAAAGGAAATAGTCCCACTGAAAGATTCGTTTTGATAATTCGTTAAGGAAAATTGTTTTACGGAGCTATTGCCTACCCACACTTCGCCAAAATCCAATGAAGTTGTATTTGTGTTAATTATTGCATCACTTACGGTAAAATAGTTCATTGCTATCGGATTGGATATGCTTATTTGTCTGGGATCCGACGACACGCTTGTAGGTTGGTTTATAGAATACCAAACATTTGGACTGCCAATTTTGTTATATACTTGCAATTGGGGTAATGTATCATGATTATCCGCGGAAGAGGGCCAGCTAAAAGTAAAATCTCTGTTCGCGGGTGAATTTTCGGAATAAAATTTCCACATTCTTTTGATACTTTGGTGATTTCCTATCTGGACGGGAGTTTTGTATAAAAGGGCGTAAAAATTACCCAAATCATTACCGTCTGAAATTTGGTAACCCAAAGTGGTATTTGAGTATGAAGAAGTGGCAAAATTAAGATTTTCTCCCACGATGTTACCCGTAATATCATCAGGACTGCCTTCAATTGGTGCAAATTCACCCATGGTTATTGTATGAGAACCGGTTTCAATGCTTCCGTTTTCTATTTTAAGAAGTTCATTTATCTTTATATCTTTTGTTAAATTTAAAGCTCCCGATTGAATGTTCAAATTAAGTTTTTTCAGCTTGGATAAATCATTGGGAATTTCATATCCCGTGTTTACTGCCGAGTAATAAAATAGATTTACATCTCCGTTAAAAAGAGGAGAAAAATTTAACGACCCGTTGTAACGGTAAATGTTTGTACCGCTATTCAAAGTAAGAAAATCTGCACTTCTCACTCTTTTTACCGTTAGATTATCGGATAGCTTTTTTAATGGAGATGTTCTCTTTTGGCTTAACGAGAGAATTTTTTTCTTCTTTTGATATAAAACATTAGTTCTTGCATTATAAGCATCTATAATACCATTTTTCAAGATAAGATTATTATGCACAATAAAATATGAATACAATGTAGTGGTTCCGGAAGATTTATCTACGGTAAGAGATAATAAATCCAAATTGAAGTGACTGAATAAATTCACATTACCCTCTCCGAAAACAACCAAGGAACCGTTTGCCATATCAACATTACCGTAGTTTAAAAAATCTCCGTTCACGTTTATAGAGGCTTGATCTTGCAATGTTACCGTACCCGACGAGGTTATTTTAACCGTGGAAAAAGCGGATAAACTAAGCAAAAGCAGAATACAAATGATAAAAAGTATCTTTTTTTCATAATAGCCTCTACTTAATTATCTTTTTTCTTGCAGCCATTTCTTTTTCTAATTTTTCCAATCTTTTTTTCAGGTCATCGTTTTCTTTTTTTAATTCTTTTACGGCTTCAACCAATAAAGCGGTGAGGGGTGCATATTGCATGCTGTAATATTCGTCGGATTTATCCACTACTTCGGGAACAACCTTTTCCGCTTCTTGTGCAATAAAGCCCATTTGTGTTTTTGTTCCTTTTTTCTTATCAATCCATTTGAAATTAACGCCTCTTAAACTCATAACTTTTTCAAGAGGATTTTTTATTGTTGTAATATCTTTTTTCAATCTTCTATCTGAATCATTATACCAAGCTGTGGTTCCTCCCGCTGTTCCGTTCACGAAAAATTTTCTTGAGCTTGTTGAAGTTCCCACACAAACACTTCCGTCGTATTCAATTGTTAATTTGGCATCGTTGTAATCAACATCATTTGCGTTACTCTCGTTATTTAAGGCAAAAATCATATTTCCTCTTCCCCAAGATGTAATATCTTTAAAATAGATTGCTCCTTTAAAAGTATCGGTTTGGTCACCGTTTTTAAATCTAATACCCGAAGAAACGCCGGAAGTATTATCATTATTTTCGATATCGATAAAAGCCCCGTCATTTCCGGTGGTAGAGTTTACTTCATCCACGATATTCAATTTGTGTCTCGGAGAGGTTGTACCTATTCCCATTGCTCCGCTGTATTGTTTGATTGAAACCGTAGTCAAATCGGAATAATCACTGCTGGTGTAAAACCTGAAACCGCCTCTGGCTCTCGCGGCAAATTGATTTTGTGATGTAGGTTGCAATGGCGAACCGCTTATCATATAATCGCCAAAAAGAAATGAACCGCTACCCAAACCGTTTGTAACCTCTATTCTTTGACCGAATGCAAAAGTTCCCCAATCGGGTATTGTAATATCACTGCCTACACCGAACGAATTGTTTCCGCCTACATTTACATTTTCACCCATTGCAATGGAGCTTTGTCCCGAAACCGTATTATGATAACCCACACCGAATCCCATGTTTCCGGATACATTACAATTTGTTCCGAATGCCGTGGAATAATAACCTGATGATGTATTGGAATTTCCGGCTGAAAATGATGATATGCCGGAAGATATATTCTCTTTGCCTAAGGCTACGGCATATCTGTTTGTTGCTTGAGAATTATAACCGATAGCCACGGTGTAGAGCGTGTCTGCAAGGGTAGCATATCCTGAGGCGAAGGAATATTCACCCGATGCGGTACAGTTGCGACCGATAGCTGTGGAATA
>CAZUGB010000123.1:0-6006 GCA_964619925.1 uncultured Candidatus Cloacimonadota bacterium | reverse complement strand
AAGCGACATTGTAAAGACAATTAAAAGAAATAAAACAATTTGTTTTTTCATTTCATTTGCTCCTTTTCATTAAAAAATTACGCAGAGAACGTTTTGCTCCCTGCGATTTTGTAAAAAGTTTTTTCTCATAATTTATTTGATTACTAACATCTTTTTAACTATGGATTTTTTAGCCGTATCAAGTTTATAAAAATATACACCAGTAGAAACCTTTTTTCCCTCTTTGTTTTTTCCGTCCCATAATATCATATGCTTTCCCGATTTGAGATTTTCCTTGTAAATCAGCGTTTTAACAAGCTGTCCTTTAATGTTATAGACAGATAAATTAGTAGAGGAATCGGATTTTAGATTAAATGAAATTTTGGTGTATTGATTTTTTGAATTTGAAGACAGATAAAACGGATTTGGATAATTTTGGCTTAAACTTGTATTAAATATAACGGCGTTATTATCAAAATCGGTACCTGCGGAATTTACAATACGGATATTATCAAAAGACCATCCCGGATCGTTTAAAGTTTCATCGGAATGAAATCGAAATCTGAATTGGATATTATAAGAATTTTCATCTTGCGGTAATGATATGAATTCTTTTGACCAATAGTCTTTTACTCCTGAAAATGTTTTTAATGTCTGCCAGTCGCTATCATCTATTTTAGCTTCAATATAGCATACGTCATTGTCGTGTTCGGTATGGTACTTATGAGTAAA
Source organism: uncultured Candidatus Cloacimonadota bacterium (assembly GCA_964619925.1). Classification (GTDB taxonomy): domain Bacteria; phylum Cloacimonadota; class Cloacimonadia; order Cloacimonadales; family TCS61; genus CAZUGB01. The sequence goes on along the minus strand of CAZUGB010000123.1, from coordinate 5,295 downwards.
TTCCAAAAAGGCGGGTAATGAGAAATTATTTGTATCAAATGTAGGTGAAGTTATGGAAATATCAAGGTTGTTTTCATAAAATTGTCCGGTAGTTGTGGATAAATAGTTTGTATCCAAAGTGGAATCATAACCAAAATACCACGTCCCGTTTACTTCCCAATCCGAAAGATCATTTTCAAAATCTTCTTCGTATATGATATTTTCGTCTTCCATATTGAAATTATGTGTATAATTGCCACCTTCAAAATATTGATTATATTCAATCGGGAAAAAACCTTCGGAATCAATGATAATATGAAAATCGCCTTGATAAGTATCTATTTGATAAATTCCGTTTGAACAATATACGGTATCGGGATAATCACCCAAAATATAAATTGTGGAATTTAAATATTGCGCACCGGCTTTTATTGTTCCGCTTACGGATACTTCGGGTAAAGGATCCAACTGAACGTTTAGTGTAGTGGGGGACGAAGCATTTATTGAAACGTCTTCAATAATTTTATCTTCATAACCTTTTTTCCTAAATTTAACGGTATAAATCCCGGGTTCCAATATTCTGAAAAAACGACCGTATAATTGATCGGACATACGAGGTTTGAAATAAGATGCATTTTTTTCCAAAACAATTATTTCGGCGGAAAGCGGTTCACCGGTATTACTATCGGTAATATGTCCCGTAAGCATATTTCTATCCGTTTGATAACCTATGGCTCGGTTCAAAAGGTAGTATGCACCCACGCTGTTGTTTGCACAAACTTGATCGACAATTTCTGCGGCAGGTTGAATATTTGAGCCTCCGCATTCGATTTCATACTGGAATGTTCCGAATGCCTGATAAAACCAATCATGTGCCAAACCTTTTCTTCCGATAGAGGGAAGAGGTTCATAAGTTCCTGTTCCGTCGAATTTTTCTATTAACGAAGCTACATGAACGCCGATTGCTTGATTTTCGTTAAAATCGGGACATCTTTTGCCACCCTGCCATTCAAAGGAATAGTGTAATTTTTGTGAATGGTTGCCGGTTCTGGAAGAGTGCCAAGCTATGGAAAAGAGAAAAAATTGTTGTTCGGCTAATTCTTTCAATGCTTTGGGACCGCCTTCGGAAAAGGGATATGGTCCGCGATAATAGTCATAAAGTTCATAACCTTCGGGAGAGTATAAGGTATCACCGTGTACCCAGTTGAACGCAAAGTTTCTGTTTTGATCCACTCCGTCCAAATCATTTCCTTGTCCGGGTACATAATCGAAAACACCGTTATTATTTGTGTCGGTTTTATTTTTTCTGTATGTTACATCCAAGCCTTCCATAACCACGCTTAAACCTTCGGGATTGTATGTGGGAATCATCCAAATTTCTTCATTTTGAATCCAATATCTATAAGGTGTTTGATAACGGTGATTAAGAATATCATCAATCATATACATCACCACTTCCACGCCCAAAACTTCTTCCGCATGGCATTGTCCCGCGAACATAAGGGCTACCTCGTCTTCATCGGTTGCTACATTATCTGAAATTTTCAAAGCGTAGATTGGTATGTGGTCGGTGTTTGTTTCTCCTATAACATAAACCTTTGCAATATCCGGATAATCTTGTTCATATTGGTTGAGTTCGGTTATTACCTCTTCGTAAGTATGATATCGAGGGTCTAATGTAGCTTGTGAAAACAAACTCAATACAAAACTCAATACAAACAATATGCCAATAATCTTTTTCATCATTTTATCCTATTTTAAAATAACCATTTTCTTAGGTGCGGATTCACCGGATTTTGAAATTAATTTGTAAAAATATATTCCGGAAGCCATTTTTTCTGTGGATTTTTCATCAAGAATAGCGGTATTGTCCGTTACTTTTAATTTCTTTATCAATTGTCCTTTTAGGTTATAGATATAAATTTTGCCATTCAAATTCTTTTTGGTAGGGGAAGAAATTGCAAAACGTGTGGCTGTTTTGAAAGGATTTGGATAATTTTTTACCGAAATTTTTATGTTATCATTCGGAACCGTATTATCATCGGAATAAGCGTCGTCGGTAAGAACTTGACCGTATATTGCATAGATGTCCGATTTTCCACTTGCTCTTGTATCTTCCCAGAAAGTATAAACATAATTGTCTTCATCGGTAATTGCAGCGGGCGCATTTTGATTTTTTAAAGCGTCACAAATCATCATACCGTTATTATCCCAAAGAATATTGCCGTTGTTATCAACTTTTTGAGCATAAAGATTTGATTCGCCTTCCACACGATAGTCACTCCAAAATACATAGAAATCATTCGATTCAGTAGTTGCTTGAGTCGGAGATATGGCGTTAAAACCACCTGTGATAATATCGGTAGGTGCCGACCAAACGGGATCTCCGTTAAAATCAAATTTTCTTTGCTTAATATGTGTTTCGGTGTTATTGATATTATCCGACCAAGAAATAACGAAATAATCGTCTTTAACAATAATATTTGAAAAAACTTGATCTCTGTCTCGAACAACCAACGGTTTACCGTCTTCTTGCCAAAGTATATTGCCGTCAGGTGAAATCAATTGACCATAAATGTCATAATTTCCGTTTCTTATATCTTCCCAGATACATAAAATTCCCTGTGGAGTCATTACGGATTTGGAGTATTCTTGTAAATCCGGAGCTTGAGTAATAGCCAAACCGCCTTCATTCCAGCCTTCCGCCGGATTGCCGTTTTCATCTATTTTTAGAATGAATAAATCCTTGTTGTTATATTGTTCCGTGTTCCAAATGATATAAGGCCCAATGGCAGTTTGAACGTTTAAATCATTACTTTGAGTAGGATCCGCAAAAATTAATTTGCCTTGTTCTCCCCAAAGTCTATTGCCGTTTTGTATTTTTTGAGCGAAAATTTTAAAGGTTGTAAAATCACTACCTACTATTCTGCTATCCGACCAAACCACCATATAAGCGGAATTTTCAGCATCCAAAATTGATACGGAAGGGAATTTTTGTGTTCCCAACAGAAGGGTATCGCTGCAAGTGGCAAATCCCGATGCCGGAAATTGAATGTTGCCGTTTGAATCAAACAATTGGAAATAGATTTTTTGTTGATCCAGAATTTGTTTTTTAAAAGCAAGCGCAATTTCATCTTTTACGGGATTCATTTTAACTTCGAAATTTTTTGTATCATCTGCAATATTGTAAGGTGAAGTTATTTGAAAGCCGTTTTCGGGTAGCATAAAATTAGCGTAGTGATTAATTTCTTGGAAATAAATCGTTTTTCCCGACGAAAACCTTGAATCTACCCAGAATATAGCGGGAATACCGTAATAATTCTTTTTAACTACAAAGTTTCTTGCGTTTCCGCTTAATCCAGTGAAAATCAATTTTCCGTTGTTTTCCAAAAGTTCATTATTATTTTCATCATAAGTTTGATAATAAATTCCGGTAAAACCGCCTCTGTTATCACCCCAATTTGCAAAAATATAACCGGTGGTACTTTTTTTAAGTAGCGGTGAAAATTGAACTCCGTCGGCATTACAAACTAATCTGCCGTTTTCTTCCAAAAGATTTTCTCCGTTGCCGTTCAGATGTTGAATATAGATATCAATATTAGGATAATCATTATTTCTTGCATCATCCCAAATTATCCAGCAGCCGTTTGAATTGTCAGATACGATTCTGGGATTTTTTTGGTTGTAAGGTTGCGTAACCACGGGAATACCATCACTGTCCCATAATAATTGACCTTCCGGTGATATTTTTTGAACGTAAATATCTTCTGTATTTTCTTCGTTTCTACCGTCTTGCCAAGTAATAAAAACTCCATTATCGTTGGCTTGTCTTATTCTTGGATTTTCTTGGTAATCCGAATCTCCGTAAACCAATAAATCGTTTGACCATAGTTTTTCTCCGCTCAGGTTTATTCTTTGAGCGTATATATCACCGTTATTTCCCGTTATCCTCTTGTCTAACCAAGTGATGATAAAATTACCCGTTCCATCGGGTGATATTTTCGGATTTGTTTGGTTGCCCGATTCGTTACAAATAGGTATGCCGTTTTGTCCCCACATCAAAGTGCCGTCCGGTGCAATCCTTTGAGCGAATATATTTTTGTTTTCCGCTTCTTGTCCGTCTGTCCAAACCAAAATTGCTCCTCCTTCACCGTCTTCCCAAAATGTGTGTCCGTATTGACTTCCGGGTGCTGTAACGATGGGATTACCGTTTTGTTGCCAACCGTTTACCAAAGAGCCGTCGGAATTGAGATGAACGCCATAAATATCATTATTACCGTTTCTATGATCTATCCAAATAATGTAAGCTCCACCTTGATTGTCCGCTACAATATTAAGTGATATTTGAATATCAGGTACCACACACAAAGGAATACCTTCCGAAGCCCATTGGATATTACCGTCATAATCGAGCTTTTGAGCGTAAATATCACCGGATTCTTCATTTCTGAAATCTACCCAAGCGGTTATAAGAGAATTGTCCGTATTGATGATAACAATATCTTCCTGTCGGTTTACTTCGCCATTGATAAGTTTTCCTCCGTTATCCCAGAGTGTATTTCCGTTTTCATCAACTTTTTGAGCCCAAACGTCTCTGTCGCCGTTTCTCGTATCACTCCAAACATAAACGATATTACCGTCATTTGTGGCGGTACCGGCTCTGAACCATTCGATATTAACGCCGTTTCTAATGGGTACACCCGCAGAATCCCAACCGATTTGAGAGAATAACGCACTTGATAGCATTAACACGAATAACAAATAAAATAATTTTTTCATAATAACTCCTAATTATATAATTTATTTCTCTAATTTAAGTTTTATTCTAATTAGCAATTAATGTTCCAATAAAGATAAGCTGGAAATATGTCAATAATTAATGTATAACCGCTTATACCGTATGATTTTTATAAAAAAGATGATATTTAATTAAAAAAAATGTAAACTTTATTTTATGATGTAAATTATTTTATTCAATTTGTGGTGTGAAAGCAGGATTAATAATTTCAAACGCAGATTTTAGTAACTATTTTTTTGGTATTTCGGTTTATGAAATCTAATCTTATATCCGAATAAAATTATAAAGGAAATAAAAAAACAAACAATTCGGTAAAGTAATATTAATATTTTTACAAGTTTTTATAAGGAAGAGTATAAGTTAAAGAAAAAATCATATTTCCATAAGATGATTTTCATTTATACCAAGTGTTTGGTAAGATGATTTTTATGTAAGGTATAATGAATTTTCAATCGGGTTAATTTTCTATTTTAAATTTATAAACCCCGTTTCTGGTAGCGGCGTACAGGATACCGTTA
>CAZUGB010000122.1:0-5300 GCA_964619925.1 uncultured Candidatus Cloacimonadota bacterium | reverse complement strand
CAAAACAGAGATAAACAATAATACAATTTTTTTCATTTTTCCTCCATATGATTATAATATTTTTTTATTCAAATAAATTCTTTTCGAAATTAAAAATCCCTCTTTTTTAAACGATATTAAACATCCCATTATTTAGTTTTCGACATTAATATTCTCACAAAATTAAATTACGATATTAAACACACTCTATTTTCTCTATAAAAAAACATTTTTTCAATTAAGCTAAAAAAATTATCAAATGTTTGTTTGTCAACTTTTTTTGTAACTACACTAAACATATAAACTTCATAACTTATTTTTCTTGAAAAAAAAGAGACTTTTTTATTTTTTACAATAATAAAAAAATATCGGAGGAAAAATGCAATATATCGCCGCTCTGGATTTGGGAACCACAAGTGTAAGATTTATTATTTTCGATAAAAAAAACAAAATCATAGCCTCCACTCAAAGAGAACATAAACAGATTTATCCCAAAATAGGTTGGGTGGAACATAATCCAATGGAAATATTAAAAAACACCAAAGAAATTATTAATGAAACCATAAATAAATCCAATATAAATGTTCAAGAATTAGCGGCAGTGGGAATAACCAATCAAAGAGAAACGATTGTAGCTTGGAACAAAAAAACGGGTAAACCTTATTATAATGCTATCGTATGGCAAGATACCAGAACGAAAAATATCTGCAAACAACTATCAAAATATGAAAATATTATTCGGCAAAAAACGGGATTACCCTTGGCTACATATTTTTCGGCAACAAAAATGAAATGGCTTTTGGAAAACATTAGCTCTATCAATAAAGACGCTCGAAAAGATGAGGTGCTTTTCGGAACAATTGACAGTTGGATAGTTTGGAATCTTACGGGCGGCATAAAAAACGGACTTCATATTACAGACGTAACAAATGCTTCCAGAACAATGTTAATGAATTTATCGGAATTGAATTGGGATGAAGAATTATTGAAAATTTTTTCCATAAATAAAAATATGCTACCAAAAATTAAATCCTCTTCTGAAATTTACGGATATATAAATTTGAGAAATAAAAAAATACCAATATCCGGCATATTGGGTGATCAGCAAGCGGCACTTTTCGGACATAAATGTTTCAAGCGTGGCGAAGTAAAAAATACATACGGTACAGGATGCTTTCTTTTGATGAACACCAAAGAAAAGATTATACATTCAAATCAGGGATTATTAACCACAGTAGCTTACAAAATAGGAAAAAACAAGGCTAATTATGCTTTGGAAGGATCCATATCAATAGCGGGTTCGCTGGTTCAATGGCTTCGTGACAATCTTAATATTATAAATTCATCGGCGGAAATCAATAAGCTGGCAAAAAGTGTTAGCGACAACGGTGGCGTTTATTTTGTTCCGGCTTTTTCGGGACTTTTCGCTCCGTATTGGGACAAAACCGCCAGAGGAACAATTGTGGGACTTACCCATTATGCAAATAAAAATCATCTTGCAAGGGCGGCTTTGGAATCGGTAGCTTATCAAACAAGAGATGTTTTTGAAGCTATGAAAAAAGATTCTAACATAGATATTACATCATTGAAAACAGATGGCGGAATGACAAAAAGCGATATTCTAATGCAATTTCAATCGGATATTTTAGGTATTCCCATAATACGAAGCAAATTAAGTGAAATAACGGCTCTCGGTGCCGCTTATGCCGCCGGATTAGCCGTGGGTTTTTACCATTTTGAATCATTAACCGATATGGAAACGGAAAAATTCTTGCCAAAAATGAGCAATAAGGAAAAAGAAGAAAAATACAGAATGTGGAAAAAAGCTGTAAATAAAAGTAAAGGATGGTTAGATGACTGATTTAAGTAAATATCACAGACCTTTTTCGAATATTTCCAATAGCGATGTAGGAATCTTGGTGATACACGGTTTTACGTCCACTACATCAAGCATGATGTATATAGCTGAAAGATTTGCCGAACAAAAATATAATGTGGAACTTCCTCCTTTAAGCGGACACGGCGGTAAATGGGATGATTTGGCAAAAGTATCTTATCAGGATTGGATAAACGATGTGGAAAACGCTTATCAAAAACTAAAAAAACGAGCAAAATATATTTTCGTTTGCGGCTTATCTCTGGGTGGTGCATTAACATTACGTCTTGCGGAATTACACAATGATATAGCCGGAATTATCCTGATAAATAACGCATTAATATTTACAAATCCCAAATTTTGGTTTGTTCCTCTAATAAAAAATTTTATCCCTTATGTGGAAGCAATAGGAGGAGATTTAAAAGATCCCGATGCAAAAGAAATTACATACGATAAAACATCCATAAAAGCCGTGAATGAAATGTTAAAACTTTTAAAATTGGTTAAAACCGACATAAAAAACGTAAAAGCTCCCGCATTAATTTTTAAATCCAAACAAGATCATGTTGTTCCAATAAAAAGTGCCGTTTTTACATACGAAAACATAGGCTCCGAGAAGAAAGAACTTATTTTTTTGGATAACTCTTATCACGTTGCAACATTGGATTATGACAAATCTAAAATTGTGGATTTGAGTATAAAGTTTATTGAAAAAACGGTGAAGCATCTATGAAAATTTACATCTCTTTTGATTTTGAAGGACTGGCGGGAGTTACCAATTGGAAAGAAACTTTAAATAATAACGAATACAACGAAATTGCTACCGAACAATTAAATGCCTTTTTAAAAGGCTTCTTTGCAAACGATAAAAACGGTGTGGTTTATATATCCGATTCTCATGCATACGGAACAAATCTTATCTATAAAAAATTAATCGGAAACACTTATTTAATAAAAGGTTTTCCAAGAAAATTTTATATGGTGGAAGGATTGGACGATACTTTTGACGGAATTGTATTTTTCGGTTATCATGCCCCCGCGGGAATAATGGGAAATATGGATCATACCTATTCGTCATCCTCTTTTTTTGATATTTTCATAAATGAAAAGAAGGTAAGTGAAACCGACATAAATGCTCTTGTTGCATCATATTATAACGTTCCGATTTTATACATCTACACCGATAATATTACAAAAAAGTGGATAAAAAGAAATATCTCGGAAGATATAAAAATAAGAGAATCCAAAAAGATAATTTCCAGATATGCGGCAATTTTGCCTCCTTATTCCGAAATTTTATCCGCACTTTATGAAGACGGTAAAAATCTTTCTCTTAATCCGCGATATAAATATCCCTTATCCCAAAATTACATTGTAAAAATCGTTATAACCGATACAAACTCAGCTTATGCCGCAAGCACCATTTCAAATGTTAAATTGATAAACGACAGAACCTTAGAGTTCACTTGCAAAAATCCTCTCGAATTATACAAAATTCTTATGAATGTGGTATTGGTAGCCTCTTCCGTAAAAAATTTATATTAAATCATATTTTTTTGGCATCGGCAAGATTTTGCATAGCTCTGCAAATTTTTTCCACTTCTCTGAAATTAATCTTTCCGCTTGCCATTGTGGGTAATTCATCTAAGACATAAAAATTTTTCGGCAAAGCAATGGAAGGCAATTCTTTTGCCATTTGTTTTAATATTTTTCTTTTGTTTATTTCGCTGGTAGTAATAGCCGCCACGATATCGGCTCCTTTGGTTGGATTGGGAACATCAACCACACAACAAACGGTATTTTCAGGCAGATATTTTTCCAAAACCGATTCCACCTTGACAAGAGAAACCATTTCTCCGCCTATTTTCACAAATCTTTTTAATCTTCCTTTGTGCCATAAAAAGCCATCTTCGTCGAGTAACGCCATATCTCCGGTATCATACCAGCCGTTTCGCAAACGCAGAGATGTTTCTTCTATATCTCCGAGATAACCTTTCATAACCATATCGCCTTTCACCAAAAGTTTACCTTCGGTGTTTATCGGCAATTCTTCTTCGGTTTCGTGATGAACTATCTTTATTTGAACATTCGGTAGCGGGCGACCGATACTTCCCACTTTGTGATATTTGGGTGTATTAACCGAGATAACAGGACTGGTTTCGGTGGTACCGTAGCCTTCCAAAATTTTTACCTTAAATTTTTCCAAAAAGGCATCATAAATATGTTTGGTAAGTTTATCAGCTCCGGAAACGGCTAATTTAACCGACAAAAAATCATCTTTATCGCATTTTTTTATATATCCGTAATAAAAAGATGGTGTACCGCCTATTACATTTGCCTGATGCTTTTTGGTTAATTTTCCTATTATTTTAAAATCAAGAGGATTGGGATAGGTGATAATTGTGGAACCGAGTGTAATAGGTAACCAGAATACCACGGTTAAACCGAAAACATGGAATATCGGCAGTGTGGACATAAATTTATGATTGGCATCTATGGTTAAATGTTTTGGAACATTGATAAGATTGTGAGAAATATTTTTGTGGGATAATTCAACGGCTTTCGGTTCTTTTTCGCTACCGCTTGTAAAAAGTATCACACTTGTATCATCTTCTTTTGCATTTGCTACGGAAGACTTTATAAACGATACGGGCAAAGATGCTTTTATTGCCGCTTTTAATTTATCAAATGTGGTTACGGTTTTAAGAATATCTTCGATGAAAATCATGCCCTCAATAGGCTCTATCTGTAATTTTTCTATCAATTTTACACTTGTTATAATCGTTTTGAAACTACATTTCTCTTGAGCATAAATTGCGTTTTTTATAGCTCCCGTGGAAAAATTTATCATCACGGGAATTTTACCTGCCATTAACGCGGCAATTACCGAGAGCATTCCTCCCATAGAGGTGGGAAGCATTATTCCTATGTATTTGCTTGGGAAATTTTTTAATTTGGGATATAGCATTAAGGAAGCTATCAATAATTTTTTGTAGGTTAATGTTTTTTTTGTGCCTTCGTCTATTATAGCAATTTTGTTTTATTAAGTTTGGCCGTTTCAATAAATTTTTTGTGTAAAATCATAAAAATCTCCTTAAATATTGATAGGGTAAACTTTTTATTTTTTATCAATGATGTCAACAAGTAAATTTGTTCCCTACGGATAATAATATTTGTATCTTCTTATATTTCTATTGGTTATATTTTTTAACATGTGGATCATTACTATATAAAATTGATAATATTTTGAACTCCCCGTTCCCCCTCTTTGATAAAGAGGGGGGATTTTATCTCCCTTCTCTTTTGAAAAGAGAAGAGCTGGGGATGAGTTAGAAAGAAATATCAACATCTTGGATTTTTTATTTAAAAACTACTTCTCCAATTTGAAAAACCGAACTCCCCCCTCCCCCCTCTTTGATAAAGAGGGGGGATTTTGTCTCCCTTC
>CAZUGB010000121.1:0-2968 GCA_964619925.1 uncultured Candidatus Cloacimonadota bacterium | reverse complement strand
TTATCACATTCCCCAAGAATATTATATCGATTCAAGAGATATACCCCGTGAGGACGGAACAATAGTTTGGAACAATAAATGGTATCAAAATACTTTTATGGGCAGTAGAGATAATTTCGGACCCGTTATCGTACCAGACAGCTTGTATTTTGTTATGGGCGACGACAGAGATGTGAGCTATGATAGTAGATATTGGGGCTTTTTGGATAGAAAATCAATAACGGGTACCCCGCTAATCATTTATCTTTCTTATGGTGATCCGCCATTAAAATCATATAACGAATTTATTCTAAAAACAAGAGGATACAGACCGAAACCGGAATTTAGATGGAGAAGGATTTTCAAGCTGATAAAATAGAATACATATATATTCACATCCCGTTTTGCATTAAAAAGTGTCCATATTGCTCTTTTTATTCCGAAAAATATAGTAAAAACGAAACAGAAAATTATATCTCTTTTCTTAAAAAAGAAATTTTATTATACAAAAATTATTACAGTATCAAACCCAAAACTATTTATTTAGGCGGAGGCACACCGAATTTACTTTCGCCTAGGCAGATAAACGAAATTATAAATCTATTTGATATTTCAAAAACCGAAGAAATAACCATCGAGGCAAATCCGATCGTTATTACGGAAAATTACTTAAAAAATTTACTAAATACTCCGGTAAACCGCATTAGCCTTGGCATACAATCTATGATAAACAGCGAACTAAAAATACTGGGACGACTTCATAAAGCAGAAGATACGAATTTAAAAATCAATTTGCTTAAAAAATACGGATATAATAATTTTTCTATCGACTTGATGTACGGACTTCCCGACCAAAAAATTTCCGATGTGGAATATTCCATAAAAAAAATGATAGAATTTAATCCCAAACATATTTCGATTTATTGCCTTTCTTTGGAAAAAGACGTCCCTATGTTCAAATATTACAATCGAATACCAAATGATGAGATATTAAATAAGATGTATTATCTTATTCGCAACATACTTACAGAAAATAATTTTCTTCACTACGAAATATCAAATTTTGCTCGTAAAGGTTTTGAATCCATACACAATTCGGCTTACTGGACCGATAAATATTATCTGGGTTTCGGTCCTTCCGCCGCAGGATACGTAAAGGGATTCAGATACGACAATCCGAATAATCTGAAAAAATACTATCAAACCATTTCGAATAAAATAATTTTACCAAACGCAAAAAAAATATCACAAAAAAATCATATGGAAGAATTTTTGTTTTTAGGATTAAGATTGGCAAAGGGAATAGATTTGGATGAATTTGAAGAAAAATTCGGAAACGATAATCTTACCGAGTATATAAAATCTCTGCAAAAATATATAGACCTTAAACTTGTAATAAAAAAAGGGAACCGCATGTTTTTGGCTCCCGATGCTTATTTTATTTCAAACGAAATATTTTCTAACCTCTTGTTCTAAACCTCTTTTTGGGTGTTTCTTCCTTTTTTTCACCTTTAGAATAAGATATTTTATCCCCTTCTTCCAAACCGGAAATAATTTCCACGTTTTCCAAATCGTTTATACCCGTTTTTATCTGAGTTTCCACCTTTAATGTATCATTTTCCACTTTATAAACTATATCGTTGCCTTCATCATCGGAAAATACGGTTCTGATAGGTATCACCAATATATCATCCTTTCTTTTTCCAAAAATCGTAATATTGGCTGTCATACCGGGTTTTAGCTCACCATTGTTATCATCTATTTCCACACGAACGGGAAAAGCTTGCACATTTCCGTACTGTTTCGCCATAATCCCTATACTTGAAATCTTTCCGTTAAACGTTTTATAAGGAAAAGCATCCACTTGAATTTTTGCCTTTTGATTTTTCCAAATTTTTGCTATATCAATCTCATTAATGTGCAACTTAATAATCAATTTGGTTAAATCCGCCAATTTGTATATAACCGTACCGCTATTAAATGAGCTTGTGCTTGATGTTACGGTTTCTCCTTCTTCCACCGATTTTTCCAAAACCGCTCCGCTAACATCCGATATAATAGGTGAATATTTTTCTTTGAAATTAATATTTTTTACCAAATCGAATTGTTGTTTTGCAAGTTGATAATTAATTTCCGCTTGTCGTAATGCCGTTTTTACATTTATCCAATCCTGTTCGGAAATATAATTTTTTTCAAACATCTTTTTTTTATAGTTAAAATCTTTCTGCTTATTATCCAACTCAATCTTTTTTAATTCCAAATTGTGTTTGATATTAAAAATCTCTCTTGCCTGATTAAAATCGGGTTCGATATAGGCTATGGTATCCCCTTTTTGGATATAATCTCCCTCTTCGAAAAATTCTTTGATAATTCTTCCGCTGATAATGGATTTTATTTGAATAATTTTTAACGGCTCAATTGTTCCGGTTTCTTCCAATTTTACCTGGATAGTTCCTTTTTTTACCGTATAAATCCTTTCTTTGTGGTTTTCATTCTTTTTTTTCTTTGCTTTGGAAAATTTAAACGAACAGGAAAACACCAAAATTAAAATCAAAAAAACAGATATTTTTTTTAACATCACAATCTCCAAAGTTATCTATAATTTGCTTTATACTTAATTTTTACGGTTTTGTTTTTTCTTTTGGCAATTATCAGGATAGTATCTCCCACGGTAATATCACTCACCGCAATTTCCGCATCTTCGGAATTTTTTATATCGGTATCATTAATTTTTATGATAATATCGCCGCGTTTTAAACCCGCCTTATCAGCCGGACCCTTTTTTTCTACTTGAACCACAATCACACCCTCGGACGATTTGAGATGAAAGTAGCTGGCAATAAGCGGTGTGATATTCTGTATTTTAAACCCGAAATGGATTTCTCGTATTTTGCCGTATTTTATCAATTCTTTTGAAATTTTCTTCACAGTATTTATCGGAATGGCAAATCCCAACCCGATACTTCCACCGGATTCGGAAAATATAAAA
>CAZUGB010000120.1:0-10968 GCA_964619925.1 uncultured Candidatus Cloacimonadota bacterium | reverse complement strand
GATTTCTTATATTTTCAGATTGAATCTAATCGGAACAATTATTACGCCGCCGTTGAATTTTTGTCTTAGAATTTTAATGGGAGTTACTTTATAAAGGATTATTAAAGATTTTTTAACGCATTATCCAAACGTTTTAATCCTTCTTTTAACATATTTTTCGGACAGGCAAAATTTAATCTTACATAATTTGGAAGCCCGAATTGTTTGCCGTCGTTTAATCCTATGCCGAATTTTTCAAAATGTTCGACGGGATTTTTTAGATTTGCTTTGCTTATATCTATCCAAGCCAAATAGGTCGCTTGCGGTTTTATCATGTTTAGTAAAGGATGTTTTTTTACAAAGTTATAAACGATTTCACGGTTGCTTTTCAAATATTCGATCAATTTCAAGCGCCATAGTTCGCTTTTGTTATATGCCGCAATAAGTGCTTGATAGCCTAAAACGTTCACCAAAGGAATGCTTTCGCCTATACCGTTGATAAAATTTTCTCTTATTGATTTATCGGGAATTATTACAAATGCGGTGTTTAAACCGGCGATATTATATGTTTTGCTTGGTGCTTGAAGGGTTATTGTATTCTGTTTTGCATAATCGGAAATAGTGGATATGGGGATATGTTTTGCATTTTCATCCAAAATAAGATCGCAGTGAATTTCGTCTGATACGATTAAAAGATTATATTTTTTCGCGATATCGGAAATTTTTATCAATTCTTCTTCGGAAAAAACCTTTCCGGTGGGATTTTGCGGATTGCAAAGCATAAGAATTTTTGTTTTAGTCGTAATGGATTGTTCCAAAAGATTATAATCAATCTTGTAGCTTTCTTCATTTTTATCTAATTGAACGGTTATTAGTTTTCTTCCGTTAAATTCGGGAGCATTTATAAAGGGAGGATAGATAGGAACAAATGTAATAATTTCTTCATCTTTGGTTGCAAAAATTCGGGTGATTGCATATAAAATACTTACTAAGCCGGGAACGAAAATTATCCAATCTTTCTCTATTTGCCAATTATTTTTTTGTTTTTCGTAGTTTATCACCGATTGATAAGCCTCATAGGGAGCATATGAATATCCGAATAAACCTTCGGAGATTTTGTTTTGCAAAGCTTCTATTATTGCGGGTGGAGATTTAAATTCCATATCGGCTACCCACATGGGTAAGATATTGGTGTTCTTATATTTTTCCCATTTAACAAAGCCTTTATTTTTTCTATCGATCGGTTTATCAAAGTTCATATGTTTTTTATTTGATAGTTATTCAAAACGAAACTGGATGTAACGCCGAGAAATACGATAAAGAGTTCCAATATTAATTTTCTTATTTCATGTTTATCAAAATTTATTTTATTCTTCATAGATATTAGATAATTTTTTCTTTGTTTTTCTGTCAATTTGAAAAAAAAAGATTGTTAAAATAATCAAAATAATTTTAAGGTTCAAAAGTGATTTTAATGCTTAACACTTCAAAAAATAAAAGGAGAAAGATGATGAAAAAGTACGTTGCGGAATTCATCGGAACATTTTGGTTGGTTCTTGGCGGTTGTGGTAGTGCAGTATTAGCCGCTGCATATCCGAATCTTGGAATTGGATTTGTAGGAGTATCTATCGCTTTCGGTTTAACGGTTTTGACAATGGTTTATTCTATCGGACATATTTCGGGAGCTCATTTGAATCCTGCCGTCTCCATAGGTTTATGGATAGGAGGCAAGTTTGATAAAAAGGAATTGCTTCCTTATATTATATCCCAAGTTTTAGGAGCAATAGCGGGTGCGGGGATATTGTATCTAATTGCAACGGGTAAACCCGATTTTGAAATTGGAGGTTTTGCGGCAAATGGTTTTGGCGAGCATTCTCCCGGAGGATATGGAATGTTTTCGGCTTTAATTATCGAAATTGTAATGACTTTTATGTTTTTAACGGTTATTTTAGGCTCTATTCATAAAAATGCACCAAAAGGCTTTGCCGGAATTTCTATCGGTTTGGCTCTTACTTTAATTCATCTTATAAGCATACCTGTAACCAATACTTCCGTAAATCCCGCAAGAAGTACCAGCCAAGCGATTTTTGTAGGAGGTTGGGCTTTAAATCAATTATGGCTTTTTTGGGTCGCTCCCATAGTGGGTGCTATCATTGCCGGAGTGGTTTTTAAATATCTTTCGAAAGAATAATAGGTAAAAAAGCCCCGAATAATCGGGGCATATTTTTTATCGTTGCAATTTTTTTATGGCTACTTCCGCCGCTTTTATCAATACATATTTTGTGGGTGCAGTGGTAAGCAATGGATGTGTGCCTATCTGGAAAGATATTAATTCGTAAACCGTAACATTCTTTTGAACGGCTAAGGCTATCACGTTTATTAATTCGCCCACGGAGGCACCGCCACAAATTTCACCGCCAATTATTGAACCGTCTCCGGCGAGAACAATAAGTTTTACCTTAAGCGGAGTAGCATCTTTTATGCTTCCGGGATGTCGGTCCACATCTTCAAATTCACCGGTTACAAATTCGATATTAACCTCTTCCGCGGTTCTTTCTATCGCACCACAGGATGCAAAAGATTTTCCGTTGATTTTTGTAGAAAATACCGATATTGTACCGAAATGTGTTCTTGTGATTTTTATGTTAAATAAATTGTAACCCAAAATTCGAGATTCGGATGTTGCAGTGGAAGCAAGCATAATGTTATCCGTTCTACCTGTTACGAAACCGATTTTAGCGGCACAATCGCCCACGGCGAAAACATCGGGGAAAGGTGTTTTTAGGTAGTTATCCACAATTATGGCATTTCTATCGTTCAAAGGTAGTCCCGCTTCTTTTGCCAATTCCGTGTTGGGTTGATAACCGACGGAAACTATAACCATATCGGTATTTATTATTTCACCGTTATTTAATTTAACAGCTTTGACCTTACCGTTTTCTCCGATAAATTCGGTAACGGATGTATTGGTCATTAGTTTGATTTTCGTTTGTTTTAATACTTGTTCGGCTCGTTTACACAAATCTTCTGAAAACGCTCTTATCAAACAATACTTTTCTTTTTCTATAAGATAAACGTTTTTATCTTTATGTTGTGCTATTTGCTCGGCTATTTCCACGCCTATAAATCCTCCGCCAAGCACCACAATATTTTTTGATTGCATTACCTTTTCACGCAATTTTTCAATGTATGAATAACTTTTTGGAACGTAATAAATACCTTCTTGATCAAAGCCTTTTATGAATTTTGCTATAATCGGGCGAGAACCTGTGGCAAATATCAATTTTTCGTATTTGTAGCCGTTTGTTTCGGTATAAACGGTTTTATTTCGGATATCTACTTTTGTAACGGTATCTACAATTACTTTACCCCCCGCATCGATAAATGGTTTGGTCCCCATTTTGTTTTTTTCCACACTTTCCAATTCATAAAAAACATAAGGAATACCGCATGGAACCAATCCTTTTTCTTCTTGTGCAAACATCAACATTGATTTTTCGGGATTTAATTTTTTGGCCGTAACACCGGTAATAATTCCCGATGGTCCCGAACCGATAATAATTACATCATACGATTCCATAAGAACCTCCGTTAATTTTTTTGCAATTAAATTTTTAGCTTTTAATATGGCAAGTTATTTTTTTAATTTATAGTGAATTATGTGTAATTTTGCAAATCATTTCTTATTTAATAATTTTTGATGCTATCAAATTTCAATAGGGTTTTTCTTTCAAATTCAATCAGGTAATGTTTTATATGAATGGGTGCAGAAAACCCGCCTAATCCGTTTTTTGATACAACGCGATGGCAAGGGATTATAATCGGAAGCGGATTTTTTCCCAAAGCGTTTCCCACAGCTCTGAAAGCTTTTTCTTTTCCTATATCTCGTGCTATTTCCTGATAAGTTTTGGTTTTTCCATAAGTTATTTTTCGGGTAGCTTGCCAAACGGATTTTTCAAAAACTGTTCCTTCCAAGAGTATCGGGATATTAAAATTTTTACGTTTTCCTAAGAAGTATTCTTTCAGTTGCTTTTCTGCTTCCAATAAAATATCGGAATAGTCGTTTACTATATTTTCATACCGATAAGATAGTTTTAGAGAGTATATTTTATTGTCTTTTGCCTGTAAAAGAATATTACCGATAGGTGTATTGATCAATCTGTTTTGTGTATTCATAAATTAGCCTCGTAAATTTTTTTATAAGAAAAATCAGCTTGGGATTTAGGTAAAGAAAAATTAAATCGATGATAGATAAAATCATTATTTAATGGCAATATTGAACCTAAAAAAGTTTATTATTTCAATTGGGACGGAAAAAACGAAGAGGGCAAAACGGTTACCAGTGGTACGTATGTATATCGATTGAAAACACCATCGAAGATATACGTTAAGAAGATGTTGTTAGTAAAATAGTAAAATTTGTTTTACTCAAAAAATTATTTGGCTTCCTGAAAATTTCAGGAAGCTTTTTTTATATAAAAAAATTCTTGCATGCTTTGTCGGTATTATAAAAATAAATCCGAAAATTGTTTTGGAGGCATGATGAAATTCATTTGGTTTGTAATAATTCAGATGTTAGTAGTAATTTCACTTTTTTCCATAGATGTTTCCGGAAATCAATCCGGTTTTTGGTCCCCTTCCGATAATCCGATAAATGTAGTAGGCAATGTTACTGTTCCCGTTTCGGACAGCTTGATTATTTTACCCGGAACAATTATAAATTTTACAGGTAATTTTTCCATAACCGTACAGGGTTATATTGTTGCCGAAGGGACTGAAACAGATAGCATATTTTTTTCTTCATCTACAAATTGGGAAGAAATCAGATTGGAAAATAATCAACAACCGAGCAGATTTGTTTTTTGTGTAATTTCGAATGGTACGACCTTGATAAATAGCATAAATTCACCGGTATCAGTGAGAAATAGCAGACTTTATAATGCCGAAACGGGGGTTAATATCTTTGGTGTGGGATATAATGAACCGGCAAATGTGATAATGGAAAATACCTTGATAAGTCATTGTGATAAAAGCGGTATTTTTATTGTAGAAAATTCAAATGCCGTAGTTGATAGCTGTGATATTTCTTATTGTGCATTAAATAATCAACCGCACGGTGCTATTCAGGTTAGCAACCAATCCACAGACGGAGAATGCAATCCCACAATTAGCAATTGTTATATACATCATAATGTATGGCAAGGGATTACGGCTTTTGATATTACAGGAAATATGAATATTTTTTTGAATTGTTCCGACAATTTGATAGAAAGAAATTTAACGGGTATATATCTGCTTTATGCCACCGGCAAATTTGACGGTAATACTATAAGAAACAACTATGTATCGGGAAATACAAATTCGGGAGCGGGGGTTATGATAGCAGGTAGTAATTCGCAAGGTATTATTCCTGTATTTACGAATAATGTGGTTACCGGAAATTTTGTAGGTTTTTATATTACTCAGGAAGGAATGGTTAATTTGGGATGTTTGGATAATTATTGTGATGATGACGACGGCGGGAACCATATCTTTGCCAATATTGACGAAAGCGGTACGAATTATAGTGTTTATAACGCTTCTTCACACGATTGCTATGCTCAAAATAATATTTGGGATTCCACCGATTATAATGAAATAGATCAAACCATTATAGATCAAAATGATAATGAAAATTACGGTTTGGTAACCTATGATCCTATTTATCAGGAAACACATAACGAAACCAATGATATGATAGCCACAGAAGATATAAAAATATTTCCCAATCCTTTTATGATAAGAAAAGCAAAAACAAATCAAATTAAAGTAAGTTTAAACAACAAAATTTATTGTGATGATATCGGAATATTTAATTTGAAAGGACAATTGGTTGCAAAAAAAGTATTAAAATCCGTTACGAATAATATAACCTTTTCGGCGGAAAAAATTAATAACAGCGGAATATATTTTATAAAAATTTCCGGTCAAAAAGAGATTATAAAAAAATTTATTGTTCTTTCGAAATAGTCTTTTTTCCCGTAAGTTTAGCGGTGATATAGCCGCTGATAAAACCCAGAATCAAAATTAAAAGAAACATAATTATTCGAGACATTTCTATTTTCCAAAAGAAAATTCTAAAAACAACGGTTTGGGCATTTTGAAATAAAAGAATTAATAATAAAATAATGCTCGATAATAAAATTATTGTCTTTGTTTTCATAGTTTCCCCTTTTTTAGTAAATAATAAGTTAATTTCCCAAAATTCCCAATAAAACACCTGCGGCAACTGCGGAACCTATTACACCCGAAACGTTCGGAGCCATTGCATGCATCAAAAGAAAATTACTTTTATCGTATTTTTGTCCTAAAACGTGAACAACTCTGGCACTATCCGGAACAGCGGAAACGCCTGAGGCACCAATCATAGGATTTATTTTTTCCTTTAGAAACAAATTCATAAATTTTGCAAAAAGTACACCGGAAGCGGTGGCAATACAAAATGAAAAAGCACCGAGCAAAAATATTTTGATGGAAGTAAACTTTAAAAATACATCCGCTTGTGTACTGGCACCTACGGAAAATCCCAAAAGAATGGTAACCGTATCAATAATTGGATTTCTGGCGGCATTTGCCAATCTTTCGGTAACGCCGCTTTCTTTAAGTAAATTTCCCAAAAAAAGCATTCCCAAAAGCATAACGGCGCCCGGAGCGATAAATACGGTGATAAGAAAAGCAACTATCGGAAATATGATTTTTTCCTTTTGAGATACTATACGCGGTGTTTTCATTCTGATTTTTCGTTCTTTTTCCGTTGTGAACAATTTTATTATGGGAGGTTGAATAACCGGAACAAGAGCCATATATGAATATGCGGCAATTGCAATGGGACCAATTAATTTAGGCGATAATTGAGAAGCCAAAAAAATGGATGTGGGTCCGTCCGCTCCTCCTATAATTCCTATGGAGCCTGCTTCCAATACGTTGAACCCCAAAAAAATAGCTCCTATAAAGGTTGCAAATATGCCAAATTGAGCCGCCGCTCCGAGAAGAATTAATTTGGGATTGGCAATTAATGTGGAAAAATCCGTCATTGCTCCTATTCCGAGAAATATCAACGGGGGATATATACCTTTTTGAACACCATAATAAATGTAGCTCATTACCGAGCCTTCATTATACACACCCAAAATGCCCGGAATATTGCCTACCACCATACCGAAACCAATCGGAATTAATAACAAAGGTTCGTAGTGTTTGAAAATTCCAAGATAAATAAAAAGCAATCCGAAAAAAATCATTAACAAATTGGTTATTGTAAGTTGGAAAATAGCGGTTGTGTATAAAAAATTTAAAATTTCATTCATATTTTAATCTCCGATGTGAACGAGTATTTGTTCTTCTTGAACGGCTTCGCCTTCTTTTACTTTTACGGATGTGATTCGTCCGGTGGAAGTAGCGTTTATTTCGGATTCCATTTTCATAGCTTCCAATATCATTATGGGATCTCCTTCATTAACAAAATCTCCCTCTTTTACTAAAATTTTCACCACGGTTCCCGGTATAGGAGCGATAACGTCGCCGGTGGAGGCTTTGGGGAGTTTTGGGGTTTGAATGGATACCGTAGGTTTTTTTATATTTCTTACCAGTTTAGGGATATTATTATTTTTTTGGGGTTCTATTTCAATGGGAATATCCACACCGTTCACGGTAACAACGGCACTTGTTCCTTTGTATTCTTTTATTGATGTTTCAAAGGTTTGTCCGTTAATTTTGAACTTATATTTTTTCATTTTTTCTCCTTGTAAAATGCGGAATTTGGCGTTTCGACTTTTGATACTGCCCGCCACATACTTACCGGCGTTCTTTTCCAAGTGAGAATCATTTTATTTTGTTCTTCCACTTCCAATTCGTGAAGGTAAATAGTAAACATAGCGGCTATCAGGGTATCATTGGTTAGGTTTCGGCATTTTTTTTCCGGTCCTATTTTTTCTTGGATTTTATTTATATGTCTGAATTGTGCTATTAAAAAAGCCACAATTATCAAACTGATAAAAACCACACCCATTCCCGAAAGAGTAATTGATAGAATCATAGTGTGTTTTTCATTTTCAAACCTGTTTTTTATTTTATCAATATCGGCTTTATCCAATTGGGGTATAGGTTTATTGCGAGGATATTGTTTATCAAGATTTAAATATTCAATAAGTTTTTTTACGGGGATACCGGTTTTGTCTTTTAGTTGCGTTAAAGAATATTCCGTGGCCGATAGAGCGGCAAAAATAAATATTATCAACATTGTGGATATAAAAAATTTCATTATAAAATCCTTATAACGGGATATTCCCGTGTTTTTTAGGGGGCAAAGTATCTTTTTTGGATGCCAACATTTCCAAAGAACGAATTATTCTGGCTCTGGTGGTGGCAGGTTCTATAATATCATCAATATAGCCTTTTTCTGCGGCTTTATAGGGGTTTGCAAAGTTTTCTCTGTATTCGTTTTCTTTTTCCGTTAAAAATTTTTCAGGATCTTGATGTTCTTTTGCTTCTTTTCTAAATACAATTTCCACAGCTCCTTTCGGTCCCATTACCGCAATTTCGGCAAATGGCCAAGCATAAACAACATCCGCTTTCATATGACGGCTATTCATCACACAATAAGCTCCGCCGTATGCTTTGCGAAGGATTACGGTTATTTTGGGAACGGTTGCTTCGGCAAAGGCAAATAATAATTTGGCTCCGTGTCTTATGATACCGTTATGCTCCTGATTACTTCCGGGTAAAAATCCGGGAACATCTTCCAATACAACCAAAGGTATATTAAAAGAATCGCAAAATCGCACAAATCTTGCCGCTTTTGTGGAAGCATTAATGTCCAAAACACCGGCTAATTTTTTCGGTTGATTTGCCACTATTCCCACAGGATAACCATTCATTCGAGCAAAGCCTACCACTATATTTTGAGCATATTGGGGAGCTACTTCCAAAAATTCGCTATCATCCACAAGATAATTGATAACATCCAATACATCATAAGGTTTGTTGGGATTATCGGGTACAATGTAATTTAATTCTTCGGAATATCTGTTTGGGGTATCTTTGGGAACAATATAAGGGGGATCTTCGAGATTATTGGAAGGAAGATAACTGATTAATTTTTTTATAAGCAAAATTGTTTCTTCCTCGTCTGATGTAATGAAATGAGCTACACCGCTTTTTGTGGCGTGTATTTTTGCCCCGCCCAGTTTATCTATGGAAATATCTTCGTTTAAAACGGTTTTTACGACTTTGGGACCGGTTACAAACATATAACTGGTTTGAGTATTCATAATGATAAAATCGGTGATTGCCGGAGAATAAACGGCTCCACCTGCGCAGGGACCCATAATGGCTGATATTTGCGGAATAACGCCGGATGCCATAACATTACGCCAAAAAATATCGGCATAACCGGCAAGAGCATCTATTCCTTCCTGTACTCTGGCACCACCCGAATCATTTAATCCGATAAGAGGGGCTCCCACTTTCATTGCCATATCCATAACCTTGCAAATTTTTTCCGCATGGGCTTTGGAAAGAGAGCCGCCGTTTACCGTGAAATCCTGAGCATACACATAAACTATTCGCTTGTTAATCGTACCGTAGCCGGTAACTACTCCGTCTCCCATAATCTTATGTTTTTGCATATCAAAATCGTGACATCTATGAGTAACGAACATATCGAATTCTTCAAAGCTATCTTCGTCGAGGAGCAGTTTTATGCGTTCTCTTGCGGTGAGTTTACCTTTGGTATGTTGAGCTTCTATTCGTTTTTCTCCGCCGCCAAGTTTGGCTTTTTCTCTTTTATTAATTAATTCCGCCACTTTTGTTTCAATGCTCATAAAACCTCTTTTTTAAATTTTTTGAACTTACTTTTTTTTAATATGATAAATGTCAAATTGAAAATGTTTTCTCAAAAAGAATTTGTGATTTTTTTTCTAACTCAACCCCGACCCTTCTCTTTGCAAAAGAGAAGGGGGAAACTATCGCCCCCTCTTTACCAAAGAGGGGGAAAGGGGGAGTTCGGTTTCCCTCAAAAATATGATTTGTTTTTTGATAAAAAATAAACGGTGTTAATTTTTTTTCTAACTCATCCCCGGCCCTTCTCTTTGCAAAAGAGAAGGGAGAGACAGTTACCCCCTCTTTACCAAAGAGGGGGAAGGGGGAGTTCGGTTTTCTCTAATATTCCCATTTGTAAAATTGAAGGTAAAAATCCTTTCCTTTTTCTTTTACGCCGATAAGTAGTTTATTTTCGGCATCGATTTTAACGGGTTTAAAGTCAATAGGGATAAAGTCCGAGATAACTTTCCTTTTATCAAGAGAATAAACAAGAAGATGATATTTGGCTTCGGGGATATTGAACATATCTTTGAAAAAATGATGTAATCTATAACCTAAAACCAAATTCGAACCGCTTTTTAAAAAAAATCTTAATGATGAAAGATCATATTTTCGGGTAAACTTCTTTACACTCTTTTTTGATTTAACCTTTTTGGCAAATAATGTTTTATATTTATCCAATTCCGTTTTTTTCATATCGGCATATTTTTTTATATGATACACATCAAGAGAATCGCCTGAGTAATTATATTTTGTAATATCGGTTCCATAAGATGTGCAGATATAAAAATTATTTTTATTAAAAACAAAGTGTGAATAATCAAGAGGCGGTCCGATGTTAAAAAAATAGTTTAATACTTTGAAAGAAAAATTTTGGTATTGGTCTTTCTCTTTTTTTAGATATTTTTTTATTACTTTATTTTTTAAAATTCTATCGTCGTACCAAAAGTCATAAAAATATTTTTTATAGGAGGCGATTTTTTTTACATTATCGATTTTTTTTATTTTCGGATTATCCGTATCCACAATATCCGAAACGGAGGTTCTCATAAATTTATCAATGTCTATTTTATAATCTTTATCTCTTTTATTATCTCCCGTATTTGAAGAGAAAGCTTTATTTTGATATAT
>CAZUGB010000119.1:0-1810 GCA_964619925.1 uncultured Candidatus Cloacimonadota bacterium | reverse complement strand
ATCTTCATTCAAGGTAGAAGAAGGTAAAAAAATATTTCTTAAAAAGAATAAAATTGCCACTCCCCCAAAAAAGAAATCACCTCCGATGCGGGCGAAAAATTCGGTTACCCACCCAAAGAAACATCCTCGAAAAGTAAAAAGAAAAAAAATACCCCGCTCTGAAAATTATGTTATTCCCCTCAAAGGTATCGTAACCTCCGAATTCGGATTGCGCCACGGAAGACCGCACAAAGGAATTGATATTGCCGCACCTATGGGAACTCCCATAAAAAGCATAGCAGACGGCAAAGTGGTATTCTCAGGCGTACAAAATGGCTACGGAAACGTTATCATAATAGAACATAAAGATAATGTAATGAGCGTATATGCCCATTGTGAAAGAAATCTTGTAAGAGAAAACGATACGGTAAAAAAAGGTCAGCCTATTGCCACCGTGGGAAAAACAGGCAGAGCAACAGGACCGCATTTGCATTTTGAATTTAGAGTAAATGGCAGGGCAATTAACCCTAGAAAAATATTTAATTTTTGACAATATTTCCCACATTTTTTTTAGTGAACCGCTATGAAAAAATCAGATGAATTAAAAAATTATTATTCGATAGGTGAAGTTTCCAAAGTACTTGGAATACACGAGCAGACTATCAGAATGTATGAAAGAAAAAATTTGTTCTCACCGCCGAGAAACAATAAAAATATCAGAATCTTTTCCAAGCAGGATATTTTAAAGCTTGATTTGATAATTACCATGACCCAAGAATTAAAAATGACATATGCCGGTGTGAAACTTGTTCTCAATTTGGCAAGGAAATTAAATCTTTCCGATGAGGATTTATTAGATTTTGTAATTAAAAACAAAAATACATTTTATTCGGGATAAATATAGATGGAAAATGTTTTTCAAGATAAGGCACTTCAAAAGTATTTAAAAGAAATATCAAAAATCAAACCCCTATCTGCGGAAGAAGAAAAAAGACTGGCTTATCTGGCAAAAAAAGGGGATAAGGAAGCTCTTAATAAATTACTTCTTGCAAATCTGAAATTCGTTGTTAAGATAGCGGCAAAATATCAGAATCGAGGTTTAACTTTGGCGGAATTGATTAGCGAAGGTAACGACGGACTTATCAAAGCTATCGAAAAATTCGATCCCGACAAAGATATAAAACTCATCTCCTACGCCGTTTGGTGGATAAGGCAACGCATACTGCAAGCACTTGCCGAAAAAACAACCGTAGTAAAACTTCCCATTTCAAAAGTGAACGTATCAAACAAAATAAAACAAGCAAAAGAAAGATATTACAGCAGAACGGGAAAAGAAGCCAACTCGCATAGCATTTCCGAAATTACGGATATTGACGAAAAAGCCATAAACAAACTCAAATATCAAGAAGTAAAAACAATATCTTTGGATAGCTCGGTTATATCCGATAAACACGATACCGTGGATATGAAAGATTTTTTACAAAGTACAAACGAAGAAGATCCAAAAACTTTGTATTACAGAGAAAGGTTGGAAAACAAAATTGAATCCGCAATAAAAAAACTTCCTTCCCGAGACGCATTTATCATAAAAGAATATTTCGGTTTGGATGGGAAAAAGGCGAAAAATTTCGCTCAAATCGCACAAGAACTCGGTTTATCAAGAGAAAGAGTTCGACAAATACAAAAAAAAGCTCTGAAAAAAATTTTAAAGGACACATACGAGGAACTCGAAAGCGATATAGACTATCTGATACAAGATAATTTATAATGAATATCTATCTGTTTTTCATAAAAAATTTTTTAAAAGGAAAAAACAAACATTTTTTGAATT
>CAZUGB010000118.1:0-10817 GCA_964619925.1 uncultured Candidatus Cloacimonadota bacterium | reverse complement strand
ATAGGATAGCCTACTCGTAAGAGTATCTTTGATGAATATTTGTGCAAAATTTCTCCCACTTTTCTATAAGAAGAATCCTTATCAAGAATTGTTATTGTTGCGATTCTTAAATTTTCTATCATAACCACTCCATTTTTCAATAAAAAATCACATCCCTTGATTTCGGATTATTCCTTTGTCTTAGGATGATATTCCATTCAAAATCTTTATCCTTTCCTTCACCCTACGGGCTTGGGATTAGACTAAAATTTTTAGTGATTACATTGTATTGAGCCTATTTGTTGTCCTTTTATTTTATCTCTCACCACATAATGGGTATGCAAAAGTTTATGAGCAAGCTCGGAACCCGGTTTTCCCAAAAATTCTTTATAAATATTTTGGACTGCGGGATTATGATGAGAACATCTTTTCGGTAAATTTTTGTCTTCTTCATATAATGTTTCGCCTTTTCTCGCTCTCATAGCAATATCATTTCCGAAAGGTTGTCCGCCACCGCCTACACAACCGCCCGGACAAGCCATAATTTCGATAAATCCATATTCCGTTTTACCCGTCTCGTTAATTTGCTTTCTCACTTTATCCAAAAGTTTTCTTGCGTTTCCCAATCCGTGTGCTACGGCTACTTTTAATTTTAAACCTCCGATTTGCAAATCGGCTTCTTTGATACCTTGCATTCCTCTTACGGGTGTAATATCCACATCATCCATATCTTCGCCGGTCAAAAGGAAATATGCCGAACGCAAAGCCGCTTCCATCACGCCACCGGTAGCTCCGAAAATAGTCCCCGCTCCGGTATAATCGGCAAGAGCATGATAAGGTTCTTCGGGTTGAATTGTTTTCAAGTCTATTCCCGCTTCTTTAAACATTCTAACTATTTCTCTCGTAGTAAGTACATAATCCACATCCTGATAGCCGGAAGCTCTCATTTCCGGACGCAAACACTCGAATTTTTTTGCAGTACATGGCATAATGGATACCGACACAATATCTTTGGCAGGAATATTGGTTTTTTGAGAATAATAGGTCTTTGCCAAAACTCCCATCATTTGTTGAGGGGATTTTGCACTTGATACATGACAGCCAATATCGTTAAAATAAGTTTCCATAAATTTTATCCACCCGGGGGAACATGATGTGATTATAGGCAATTTTTCGGGATGTTTTTTGATTATTTCCACTACCTCGTTGCCTTCTTCGATAATCGTTAAATCCGCACTGAAATTGGTATCAAAAATCGCATCAAAACCTAATCTTTTTAATGCGGCATACATCTTTCCCACCGTTAAGGCTCCTATTTCCATTCCGAATTCTTCTCCCAATGACGCTCTGATTGCCGGTGCTTCTTGCACAACCACATGCTTTGTAGGATCCAGTAATGCTTCCCAAACTTTATCAGTGTCATCCTTTTCTCTCAAAGCACCCGTGGGACAATATACGGTACATTGTCCGCAATTTACACATACACTATTGCCCAATCCCATATCAAAAGCGGTTTGAACCTGTTTATCATATCCGCGATTTATAAAAGTGAGCGCGTGTACCGTTTGAATTTCATTACACACTTCTATACATCTTCCGCAATGAATACATTTGTTTGTATCTTTTATAATCGAAACACTTGTGGTATCCATTGGTACTTTTTCCAAAATAGTACTTACTTTATTCAAATCTATGTTCATCGTATATGCCAAATTTTGTAATTCGCATTTCCCGTTTGCCACACAGGTAGGACAAGATATATCATGATTTGCCAAAATCAATTCCAACAATGTTTTTCTTATATTTCTCAAACTAACGATATTAGTTCTTATTTTCATACCTTCGGATACCGGTGTAGTGCAAGAACATTCGGGGTAGGCGAACCTTCTATTTCCACTACACATAATCCGCATGCTCCGGATGCCGGAATATCGGGATGATGACACAATGTGGGTATATTAAAACCGTTTTCTTTTGCCACTTCCAAAATCGTTTTATTTGCCAAAACCTGTAACTCTTTGCCGTCTATGGTAATATTTACTAATTTCATTAGACAATCCTCCTTAACTAATTTTACTCTCAAAATCGGTTATGAAATTTTCAATCGCACTTTTTACCGGAAGAATCAGTGATTGACCTAACGGACAAAACGAACTTTTATACATAAATTCGGAAATCTCAACCATTCTAAAAAGATCCGTTTTTGTGCCTTTGCCCGAATTTATTTTTTCTATCAAAACTTTTAATTCGTGAGTTCCCAATCTGCACGGCGAACATTTGCCACAAGATTCGTGGTGAAAAAATTTTATAATGGATTCAAGCATTTCTGCAATATCAACTTCCGAACCCATTACCAAAATAGCTCCCGAGCCCAATACAGCGGCTTTTTCTTTTAAATTTTCATAATCCATTTGCACGTTAAGAAGTTCGTCCGAAAGCAAAACTCCGGCGGCACCACCCACAAGAGCGGCTTTAAATTCTATGCCGTTTTTCATTCCGCCACCGTATTTATTTATTATCGTTCTTAATGTAGTACCCATTTCAACTTCGGCAAGTCCCGGATTGTTAACATCCCCTAAGATTGTAAAAACTTTTGTTCCCGTGGACTTTTCGGTTCCGATTTTTGCAAAATTTTCTCCGCCTATTTCAATGATATTTGGTATATTCGCAATAGTTTCCACATTATTGACCACAGTCGGTTTTCCCCACAAACCTTTTGTTCCCGGATATGGCGGTTTTGCTCTTGGAATTCCTCTGTTTCCTTCCATAGATTCTATAAGGGCGGTTTCTTCTCCGCAAACATAGGCTCCAGCACCTATTTTTATTTCCACATTCAAATCAAAACCGGAACCAAGGATGTTTTTCCCCAAAAGTCCGTACTCTTTTGCCTGAGCAATCGCTTTTTCCAATCGTTCGATTGACAGGGCATACTCTCCCCTGATGTAAATATACGCCTTATTTGCTCCTATGGCATAAGCCGAGATTATTATTCCTTCTAACAAATGGTGAGGATCGCCTTCCATTATTAATCTGTCTTTAAAAGTTCCGGGTTCTCCTTCATCCGCATTAATTATCAGATATTTGGGATAATCTTTCAGAGGTGCCGTAAAACTCCATTTCAAACCTGTGGGAAACCCTGCTCCGCCTCGACCTCGTAATTTTGATTTTTTTACTTGTTCAATCACATCTTCGGGTTTCATTTTAAACAGCGCTTTTTCAAGTGCTTCATATCCACCTACTCCAAGATAATCTTCTATCGATTCGGGATTAATAATACCGGAATTTTTCAACACAATTCTTTTATCATAATTAAAATCATATTTTATATTTTCTATTTCGGATAAAATTAATCGTTTTACCGGTCTTCCTTTGATAAGATGTTCATTTACTATTTCGGGAATATCATCAATTTTCAAATTCGCATAAGTAATATTATCGGGATAAACCACACAACAAATTCCTTTCCCGAAATATCCGAATGACCCTGTTTCCAAAATTTCCACTTCATCTTGCAAATTATTCTTTTCTATTGCGGTTCTTAATGCTTTTTCAAATTTTTTCACTCCGCTTTCTATTGAAAATTTATCAATCCCGAGAAGAATATAGGTTCTATAGAAATTCATGATTGCCTCCCCTTTATATCGTTTATGATTTTTTCCAGTTTCTCTTCATTCAAATCGCCATAAACGGTTTTGTTTATCATCATCACGGGTGCATTTGCACAAACTCCCAAACATGAAGTGGTTTCCAATGTAAATAATTCATCTTTTGTAGTTTCACCCACTTCAATTTGTAACAGTTCTTTTAATTTTTGTATCATTGTTTTGGAACCTTTTAAAAAACAAGTAGGTGAATCACAAATTCTAATAATGTTTTTTCCCCTCGGTTTTGTATGAAACATCGTATAAAAAGTAACTACTCCGTAAATATGGTTATACGGAACATTCAAATATTTTCCGATTTCTTCGATAGCTTTCTGTGAGATATAATTATTCGGATTGCTATCCTGAATTTCGTGCAATATCCTTAGTAAATTCTCCTTTTTAGGCTCGTATTTGATTAAAATTTTTTCATACATAACTATCTCCTTATTGTTCGCTAACGGAAACCACATATTCATCGACAATTTTGCCATTTTTCAGATGTTCTTCCACTATTCTCTTCACTTTTTCGGAATCGATTTTGCCGTATGTAACCACAGGTTTGCCTTCCTCTACAATATCGACTATCGGTTCCATTGAACTGATACCTTTTTCTCCGGTTTGCGTAACTATTACATTTGTGATGTTTTGCCGATTGATTTCTTCGATAAATGCTTTTAATACTTCTCTTGCTCCCATCGCTATGCCGGATGTACCCATACCAACAACAACCTTGAATTTCTTTCCGGATGCGATTTTGTTCATCTTTTCCTTTGCTTTCTCCCTGATTTTTCGCAATTCTTCCAATGTTTTCATTGCTCACCCCTTTATATTTTTTTGAATTTGTTCTCTAAAACAAGGTATGCACTCGCTATCTTGCGAAATTAAATCATATATGCTAATATTCGTTAATATTTCCTTTTCGATTCTCTCTATTTCTTCCCAAATGAGTTTTATTTTACATTTGTTTTTGTATTGGCAATCTTCTTGATTTTCCAAACATTGCTCTATCTTTGATTTTCCTTCCAATACTTTTATTATTTCATACAAATTGATTTTATCTATGGATTTCGTAAGATAATATCCTCCCTTTAAGCCACGGGCACTTTTTATTATCCCTCCCTTTTTTAATAAAACTAATATATTTTCCAAATATGAATCGGGGATTTGCTGATTTTTTGAGATTGCTTTTCTTTTGATAAGCTCATTACCGTTTTGATTTTGTCTTGCAATCTCCAATAGTGCTTGTAAACCGTATCTGCATTTGGCGGTAAATCTCATTTTTTCTCCTTAATGTTCATCTTCTTGGTGAACAATTATAATATGTTTTATTTTTGTCAAATATTATTTTAACGATATTTTCATTAATGGGATGCATAATTTACGGCATAAATCTTTTTTCATTTTAAATATTTAGATGGTTTATAATTGTAATTACCTTTGATATAACAGATAACAAAGAATAGAATTTTAGGAGAAAATTTCCAAAGAAAATTTAGCTAATTGAAAATCTGTAAAAATTTTGTTTATTTTTTTTAAAAAAAAGTTTTTTCACTTCACGGCTTTTACATAAAAAAATCTTTTGGAATGATTTATTGGCAAAGTTAGAAATGTCTCCGTTATTCCCGACTGTTCCAATGAAAAATCACCATAGGGATTATTAGATGAAAAGATGCTATAGGAGGTGGCATCCGATACCGAATCCCAAGACAAAGTAAGCGAATTTCCGTTTATTGAGATAATAAGATTATCAGGGGAATTAATTGCCGCTTGATTAAAATACAACGCTCCCATATCGGCTATTGTTCCGTCATTATCATTCAAGGAAGCGGGATCTCCGCTATCAATACAGGGTGACTTTGTAGCATCATCAACGGGATAATTTGTCCAAGAAAGATTAAAGTCATCATTTGCGGAATTTACAAAAAGCGGATTGGAATTTATACATCCGGTTCCGAACCAAACTTCTCCGCTTCCGCCGTCAATATCACAATACCGTGCCGTGATATTAGTAGCTCCCGAATATGAAAGTGCAGGTAAACTGCTTCCGAAGAGAATATTATTATAAAAATTCACCGAAGATGCGGAATTATCACAATATAAATACACATCTCCCCCGTCTGATCCGCTGTTTGAAAAAAAAGTATTATTAAAAACGTTCATTGAAGCGGATGTGGTGGATAAACATAATCCTCCTCCGGAATCATTCGATTCGTTCGTATCAAATATATTATGATGTAAGGAAATAGCTCCTGAATCTATGTAAATATTTGCCGCTCCTCCCGATTGCTCGGAATTGTTATCTTCAAAACGGTTGTTTTCCATTTCCATATTGCCACCGTTGTGATTGATAAAAATAGCTCCGCCCTGCCACGCTGCATTATTATTTGAATGAAGATTATCACTGATATTCACTGAACCGGATTCCAATTCGATATAAGTACCGCCCCCGCTACCAGCCGTTTCTGCGGAATTATGTGAAAGAATATTTCCGTGATATTCGATATTTGAATACCCGCCCGGACACCTAATCCAACAACCTCCTCCGAATTCTTGAGCCACATTGTATTCAAAGGTATTATCTTGAACGGAAACGGAAGAATTTAATCCCATAGGATATAACATGGCACCCGCCGCATCTCTGTGAGCCGTATTATATTCAAAGGTGGAATTTATAAGTGTAATTTGCGCACCCTCTCCCTCCGTTTGTACAAATAATCCTCCGGCGGTTCCGTAAGGATAGCCCATTGTATTCGGCGAAGAATTTCTTAGGAAAGTGCAGTTGCTAACACTAATTTCAGCCGTTTGGGAATAAATATTTAATCCTCCGCAAATATAATTTGTGGTATTATCTCTAAAAGTGCAATTATCCACGGTAATTGTTGCATCTATTGTTTCCAGATACATCACACCCGCATTATCCGTGTGACCGTGTTCTATAATTAAACCGCTTATGGAAATATCCCCAAAAGACGATTCCGTCATTATCTCAAATATTGCATTGGAATCATTTCCGTTAAAAATAGGAAAATCAATTCCGTTCATAGTAAGAGAATTATCTTCATCAGACCAAAATGTTATGCAATTTGTCACATTGTAATCTCCCGATAAGATATTTATGGTGTCATCTTCCGAGTTCGAAGAAGCCGAATTTAAAGCATTTTGCAATTGAGCAACGGAATTTACATTAAAAGTGGCCGAAAAAACGAATGAGCAAATTATCAAGTTTATAAATATCAGAAAAAAATTTTTCATTATAATACCTCCAAAATAAAAAACCTCCCCGCAAATTAAATTGCAGAGAGGTTACAGAGCGTGTTATTTAAGTAAGAGCATTTTCTTGGTAAATTTGTTTGAATCGGTAGTTAATTTATAAAAATACACTCCGTTTGCAACTGTTTTTCCCTGTTCGTTTTTACCGTCCCATTCAACCGAATATAATTTTTTCGGTATTGTGGAATTGTTAAAAATCGTTTTAATTAATTTTCCTTGAATATTATATATTTTCACGGTAGCATAACCTGAATTATCGGACATAAACTTAATCATTGTA
The DNA here is from genome assembly GCA_964619925.1 of uncultured Candidatus Cloacimonadota bacterium. Taxonomy (GTDB): domain Bacteria; phylum Cloacimonadota; class Cloacimonadia; order Cloacimonadales; family TCS61; genus CAZUGB01. The sequence continues at coordinate 3,644 of CAZUGB010000118.1, read as the reverse complement.
GAAGGATTAAAGGGATTGGGAAAGTTTTGATACAGAGTGCATTCGATATTTTCCGGTGGTGTGTTTTCATCGTCATTATTTTGGATAAATACCTCTTTGGGTCCGTAAAATTGTGTATTACCCGAATAATCAATCGATTCAATCCAATAGTAATAAACTTGATTTAATGTAGGAATATTTTCGTCTTTATAGCTATAATTGTGCGAAGTATCGGATGTTCCGGCTCCGGGTATAACAGATATTGTTAATTTTTCGGCATTTTCCAAGCTTTCCGTTTGATTTCTATAAACATTCCAGCCAAAGTTATTTAATTCGGATGAAGTTTGCCATTTTAAAAGTGCCGCATGTTGTATTTCCGTAGCAGTAAATGAAGAAAGAGTAATCGGTAAAGGATCGTCATCTTCTCCGGGTACACCGTCGCCGTTTTCATCCCAACTTGTTTGATTTTCTCCGTCATTTGCGGAAGATCTTTCATAATTTTTTGATGAATCCCACGTCCAAGGAGATGATTTATCATTGAATGTATCAATCGTACCGGCTTTTGCGGTTAAATAAACTTCTATAACATCCGAACCTCCGTCAAGAGGAAACAATGAATTACCGTCACCGTCCTTAGGTGCTTCAAAACTCGGACTTGCTTCGGGATAAGACATTGTAAAAGTTCCGAAATCCTGTACAATCAAAACGAAACTATGCGGCATTACTTTGCCGGATAATGCCAATGTAGCGGTAGGTGAAGAAGCTCCGTTATCATAATATCTTATTACCACATTGGATAAATCTATTTCCCAACTTTTTCTATTGTACAACTCGATATAACCGTCCATAGGATTTGGCATTACATCATCGCCGCTTATTTCGTTTATTATCAAATCGATTGCTCCCGGATTCACAGGATCGGGATTTGTGCTTACGGAACAACTCGGAACCACTGCACAAGTTTTGTAAATATATCCGTGACAACTACTATTTGTGTATGAATAAACTTTAAAGTTATAAGTACTATTGCCTTGATATTTAGTAAAATAACATGTATATTCGCCGCTTGCTACTCCCGAAGAAACGCTAATTTCCGCAATTCCGTCACTAAGATCGTCATCAAAAACCGGATTAACCCCATCAACGGGATCTGTTATAGCACCTGCGGAAGCCTTTATCAGATAACCGTCGGCACTTGTTTCGGAAGTTAATGTATCTTTCCAAGCGATTTCGATTTGATCAAATTCCAGTATTTCTTCACCGGAAAGATCCGTTACATGATTGGTAGGCTCCGTACGATATCCGACCACCGATATTTTTTTTATATTATAATACTCCGTGATACCGTTTGCCCTGATTTCCATTTTGATAAGTAAGGTATCGCCACACAGAGACGTTTGTTCGGCTCTGTCGTTAGTTTCGTCAATAATACCAGTTATCGTTCCGTTTCCTCCTTGAAAAGAAGTATAAGAAGCTCCTCCGTTCAATGAATAATAAGTTTTAACATAATCATCCGAATCCAAAGTACTCGTTTCGGGCGAATGTTCGAAATATACCGTACAATGCACCATATAATAATCGGAAATATCAATTCCTTCGGTAATAAATTCATAATATCCCGTTCCTGAATATTTCGCTTGAAGGGAATATACGGTAGTATTTGTATTATAAACGGTATAAAAATGTTCGAAATCCGATGTGGAATGAATCGATACTTGCCACTTGTCCACAGGATAATCTCCGTTATTTTGAACGCTTCCTCCGTCATTCACAATTCCCGTGGCATGAAGATAACCGGCAAAATTTTCTTCCCAGATAACATCCGCATAAGAAATACATATCACAAATAAAAATACAACAATCATTAGCTTTTTCATAATAACACCTCCGTTTGAGCTATATATGAGCAAAGTTTGTTCCACAATTATTTTTCCACCGAATAACAGATATAAGCGATAGTATTAAAAACAGTTATAAAAATGCGTTGCTATATGAAACTTATTTAAAAGTATGGAATTATGGAATTAGTTCCATAGAAAACAAACCATACTATTATCCCAACCCGTAATATTTAATTTTGGATAAAATCGTTTTATAATCGATATTTAGAAATTTTGCCGATTTACTTTTATTGAAATTAAATTTTTTTAGTGTGTCTTCCAAGATTTTCTTTTCAATTTTTTCATTTTCCGCTTTTAAAAATTTTTTCAAATCAAAAGCATCTTCTCGAAAAATATTAATTCCGAATTCGGTAGAGAATAGATCAATTACGTTTTTAGTAAGAACCAAATGTTTGGGCAATATGATATTATCACTTAATACGATAGCTCTTTTGATGCAATTTTGTAATTCTCTCACATTTCCTTTCCAATCATAGTTAATCAAAACATCCAAAGCCTCTTGCGATATTAATTTTCTTTTTATATTCAATCTGTTGCAATTTTCGTTAATAAATCGGTTCACAAAATAAGGGATATCTTCTTTTCTTTCCTTTAATGAAGGAACATGAATATTTATCTCATTTAGTCGATAATACAAATCCGCTCTGAATTTACCTTCTCGAACAAGTTTTAAAATTTCTTCATTTGAGGCGGCAATTATTCTAACGTCTATCTTTTCCGTTTTGTCAGAACCCACGCTTTTTATTGTTTGTTCTTGCAAAACCCTCAGTAGTTTTTTTTGCATATTCAAGTTAAGGTTTGTAATCTCATCTAAAAAGATTGTTCCGTGATTAGCTTTTTTGAAAGCACCTTTTTTGTGAGAAATAGCCCCTGTGAAAGCACCTTTTACATGTCCGAAAAGTTCGCTTTCCATCAGATTTTCCGATATGGCACCGCAATCGATTTTTATAAATTCCTTATTTTTTCTTTTACTTAATCTATGAATGCTATTTGCGATAATTTCTTTACCCGTGCCTGTTTTTCCGGTAATTAATACCGAAAAATCCGTGGGAGCGATTTTTTTTATTATATCAATTGTTTTTTTTATCTCTTTACCGCTTCCCAAAAGATATTCCAAACGTTCTTTCTCTTTTAATTCGGTTTTAATTTTTTGCAATTCGTAATGATTTTTTTTCAATTTGCTTTCGGTTTCTTTTAGTTTGGATAAATCCTGAACCACCGTAACCATTCCTATAACTTCATTTTTATCGGTAAGATAGTTCCAAGATAACAAAACGGGAAACTTATGACCGTCTTTATGTGTATTAAAGGCTTCTTTTACAAATGGTTTTTCTATTTTTTTCGAAATGATTTTTTTAAAGTTTAAAATCCCAGTTGTGGGATCTTTGTCCGGAAGTATTACCTTTAACGAATGTCCTACCAACTCTTCCCTTGTATATCCGTTCATTTTGCAATAAGCATCGTTTACATACTCGATTATTCCGTCTTTATTTACAATATTTACACCCGCTTGAAAGGTATTTAGTATTGTTTTAAAGTATTCAAATTCTTTTTTATAATAGATTATCCTTAACATCTTATCCTCTATCGGTAATTAATTTTATTCTTTGCTCGAATTTCTTTTTTGTTTTTTCATCTTTAATTTTTTCCTTCATATCCATTATTTCTTTCGAAATTGCTTTTCGGTTTTCTTTTGATTTGTCTTTTAAATATTTATCTAACAAAATTTCAAATTTGGATTTTAGTTTTATTTCGCTATTATCA
>CAZUGB010000117.1:0-6013 GCA_964619925.1 uncultured Candidatus Cloacimonadota bacterium | reverse complement strand
TATGAAGATATGTGCCTATCAAAAAATTATCGGAATATTTTGCGAACAAAATCCCGCTGAAAAGCAAGATCGTTATTATGAGTATCATAACTTTTTTATACATTTTTTTTCTCCTTATAATTTTTTTTTAATCACGGTTTTTTTGTAAATTGTTTTTTGGGAAAGCCTTTAAAAACCGATAGAGAAAAATAAGATCTCCTAAAGCCGCTTTTGCTCTTTTTACAAAAGAGCCTTCTCCGAATGAATTTGTTTTTACCTAACATAAAGATATTTACAAATCCGGTCCTACCGCTTAATTTTTTTGTGAAAAAATACAAACATTCCTCCGAAAAATTTTTTTCCCTCCATATATATATCACAAAAAGGGGGCGAAATGAGACACCAACCCCCGAACTTTTTTTATTTTTTATAAAAAAAATTTGTTTTAATCGCGCAAAATAACGACAAAAAGTACAGATAACAGATTATATGACAGATAGTTAATGGCATCTAATAAAAAAATTAGTAAAAAATAAAAAAATTTTAGGAAACTTTAAACTTTCTTTTGCATATCATTTTAATGGAATTTGTAAGATAAAAACTTTGACTTTTATTGTAGAATAAAAAATCAAGCATAAATATTGGTAAGTGAAAGGACGGTGAATATGAGAAAGATAATTTTATTTGCATGGATTTTGTTAATATTCGGTTGCTCTGCAAAACACAACGGTGTGATTGTGGGTATAAAATATCAATCCGTTTCGCAACTCCCGATTTCCGCAGCATTATCAACCAAGGCTCTATCAAAAGAAAATGTGAAATACTATTCCTCATATCAATCCGTAGTTAAAGCTTTGAACAAAGGTAAAATCGATATATCCGTTATTCCCCCCGACGAAATATTCAAAGGCAAAAACAAAAACATAATAATATTATCATCTTTTATAAGAGGAGGATACGGAATTTTGGGATATGAAAAAATAAATTCCAAGGCGGATTTGCAAGGCAAAGTAGTGGGAGTATTAAAAAAATCCGAGGGAGAATTTCTCGCCGAACAAATCGCAGATTCTTTGGGCATCAAATTGAAGAAATATTCTATAAAAAAATTGATGAAAACCGATTTTATATATGGGAAAATTTCAGGGATGGTGTTATCCGTTCCCGAGATAGTTTTGGAATCTTCATTAAAATACAAAATAGTATATTGGTTTTCCGATGATTTATCTTATTATCCATATGCCGATATAGCGGTAAATAAAAATTCGTATAAAAATAAAAAACAAGAATTGGATACATTGATAGAACATATTGTAAAGATAGGAGATGAATTTATGGGCTCACCCAACCTACTTTTTGAAACGGCGGAAAAGATTTTTGATACCACTTATCACAGAGCAAAAAGAATCTCATACCAAATAAGGTTCATAAATAGTGATTTTAATGAAAACAAAAAGTTTGAAAAAAATCTGTTTGAATTTATGAAAAAAAATAATTACATAAAAAACCAAAACTTTAATCATCTGATATTGAAATGAAAATATTAATAGTTAGTATTATCGGCTTGGTTGCGGGTATAATGTCCGGCCTGTTTGGAATTGGCGGCGGTGTGATAATTGTTCCTTCGCTGATAATTTTGGCAAAAATTCCTCAGATAGATGCAAACGGAGCAAGTTTGGCGGGACTGCTTTTGCCGGTAGGTTTTTTTGCGGTTATTCAATATTACAAAAAGAAACTTGTGGAAATACCTTCATCGGTACTTTTGTTAATAGGAATAGTTATAGGCTCATTTTGGGGTAGCAAAATAGCGGTAAATTTACCTGCAACCGTTCTAAAAAAAAGCTATGCCATATTTTTGTTTTATGTAAGTTATCGATTTATAGATCCGATAGATATGATAAAGAAAAACAAAAAAGAAAATATAATTCACAAAATGCCCAAGCCGGTTATTCGCTATCCGATTGTTTTTATCACGGGTATTTTGGCAGGACTTTCTTCGGGACTTTTCGGAATTGGCGGTGCGGCAATTATTATTCCCGTTCTTGTGGGATTATTAAATTACGATCAAAAATATGCGGCTGGCACAAGCTTGGGTGCATTACTTTTGCCGGTGGGATTACCGGGTGTAATCACATATTACAAAGCCGGACATGTTAATTTGCTATATGGCACTATTATTGCCTTGGGATTATTATTCGGTGCTTTCTTCGGTGCAAAACTGGCATTAAATTTGCCTTCCAAACTTATAAAAAGACTGTACGGATTTTTCCTTTTGGCAATAGCAATCGGCTTTATATTTTCCAAATAATCAGGAGGAAAAGTGAAAAAGATCTTGTTTGTAGCTCTCTTTCTTATCACGGTAAATCTATTTTCGGATATACAATTTGCAAAAAAACTGTTTTTTGACGGATTGATAGAAGAATCACGAAAAGAATTCGAAAAAACTGTAAACGAGGCTCCGGCTTCCGAACAAGCCGCAGACGCTCTTTATTACATAGCATTGGGTTACATCCAACAAAATAACTATCACCAAGCTATTAACACGCTAAAAAAAATTATTAGCGGATATAAAAAATACAATAAATCGGATTTGGTTTATCTTAAAATAGCAAAATCATATTTGGAAATAAAAGACTATAAAAACGCTATTGATTATTTTGATAAACTTTTTAAAAACTATCCGACATCTTCCAATATGAAAAAATCCCTAAAATCCTATGCAGACGCTCTCTTTTTATCAAAAGATTACAATCAGGCCATATTAACAATAGAAAAACTAATAAAAAATTATTCAACCGATAAAAGCATACCTTATCTTTATCTAATCTTGGCAAAATCTTATTATTACAACGGTATATCGGATAAGAGCATAATGTATGCAAATACCATAATACGAAAATTTCCCGACTCAAACGAAAGATGGGAAACGGAAAAATTTTTAATGAAAGTAAAAAATCCGAACACATCTCAAAAAATCGAATTATTAAAAAAGCTACTAACCAAAAATCTGCCGAGAAAATACGACGAGGAATTTTCTTATCTTCTCTCATTAAGCTACATTTCGGCCAATCAACTTGATAATGCCGCAAAAAAATTATCCTACATTGTAAAAAAATATGGAAATTCCGACAAATTATGTATCTATCTAAATAAATTAATGGAAATAAACAACAAACTTTCACGCTTTCAAAAAAACATCACACTATTTAATTCCTACAAAAAGAAATTACCTGAAAACAGGTGTAAAACAAAAATACGCACGCTATTGGCAAAATCTTTGATAGAAACGAAACACTTCGAAGAAGCGGAAAATATCTTACAAAAAATTAATCGGCAAACCCGAAACGATACTTTGCTTTTGCAAATCGGACTTTTAAAATCGGAGCTTTTGGTATCAACGGATAAATTTATTCCCGCTATAAAAAATTATCTTATAACAGCCGAAAATTATCCGAAATTGGGAAAAACAAATCTCATCTATTATCGAATAGGCACCATATACAAGACCAAACTACACAACTATGAAAAAGCTATCGAATATTTTATGAAAATCTCGCCATATTATGCCAATTACACAAACGTGCTTCTTGATATTTCGGATTGCTATGAAAAACTTCAAAATTATGAAAAAGCTCTATCCACCTTAAATGAAATTGAGCTTGATACTATCGACGATAAAAAATTAAAAGAAAACATAAAAAAACACATCGCATACATTAGAAATTTTAAAATTCAAAATTACAAACGAGCTTTTGATAATCTTTTGAACGCTTTAACAACTTATCAAAACACAAAAAACGATTCATTATATTTAACAAATCTTATCAAAATTTATACGGAAGATTTAAAAAAATACGATAACGCCTATTTTATCGCGCAAAATTCTTCAAATGATTATCTAAAATGCAAAATATTACTAAAAATCATAAAAAAGAGAATATCGGAAGGAAATTCGGCAAAACCATATGAAAATGAATTAAAACAAAGTATGCAAAAATTAAAAGATGAAAAATATACCGAAATTACCATTGAAAAAGAAATTTTGGCAGGTACAAATAAAGATGCCATAGAAAAAATGAAAAATTTTATCAAACGTTATCCTAATTCTTCCGCTACCAATCGTTTCAAATCATACATCGGAGAATATTATCTTAACCGAGGAAAAATCGAAGCGGCAAAGGATTATATCATTAGCTTGAACCCTCTTTCCGACAAAGAAACATATTACAAACTCAAACTTGCACTTGCGGAATATTTTTACAAAAACGATAATGACAATCAAGCTTTGAAACTTTATGAAGAAATTCAGGATAAAATTAATCTAACCCGACCGAAAATACTTTTTCATTACAGCGTTGTTTTATATCAAACGGGAAAAAAGCAAAAGGCTATAAATAAACTAACCTATCTTGTGAACAATACCGATTTCTTTGAATCCAAACAAAATATTATTTTCTATCTTACAAAAATTTTATCCGAACAAAACGACTATAAACAAACAATCGAATATTTAAAAACCATTCCCGAAAAATATCGTGATGATCAATATTATCATTTGCTTGCTCAAGCATACTATCAATTAACCGATTTTGAAAATGCCAAAATAATGCTTATGCACATAAAAAACAAAGATACCGCCACACTTAAAATGCTTGCTGATTTACAGATTAAAACCAACGATAAGGAAATGGCAATTTACACACTGAAAACTTTATTAAAAAAAACAATAAACAAAACCGATTATTATCTAAAACTGGGAGAACTGTATTTCGATACGAAGCAATATAAAAATGCGGAAAAATATCTGTCCTTATACACAAAGAATAAAGTTATCACACAAAAAGACAAAGAAATCGTAATCAAATTAATTATCTCTTATTTAAAAAACAAAAACAGACCAAAAGCGGATATATTAAAAAAACAATACAAAAAATTATTCGACAAAACCGACATGGCAAAAATCAATCTCAACTATGGTATTTATTACATTGATATAGACTTCAAAACCGCTCTGAAAAAATTCAAATCGGTAATAAAAAGTAAAGAAATTGATAAAGATCTAAAATACGAAGCCTATTTTTGGAGCGGTGTTACTTATTTGAAGCGGAAAAAAACCTCGCTTGCACTTGAAAATTTTATTTCTGCACTTCATTCTTCAAACAAAACTCTTTTAAATAACATTCATTTGAAATTGGGAACTATATATTTTTCAAAAGAAGAATATGATAAGGCTTTGAAAAATTACCTTTATGTAATAGAAAATGCCGGAAAAGACAAATTGGCATATGATGCGGCAAAAAATTTCGCTATGGTTTGCAAAACCACCTCGGAATGGGAAAAAGCAATTGAAACTTATAATTTGATTTTGGAAAAATGGGGAAACGATAAAAAAATTAAAGCCGAAACTATCTTTGATATTGCCTTTTGTTATTTTCGTGATAAAAAATATCCGAAAGCCATAGAATACTTTAAAAAATCATTGCAATTATCGGAAGACAACGAAACTTTAGCCGAAGCGCAATATTGGATAGGTGAATCTTATTACGGTATGGAGAATTATCAGGATGCCATTACCGAATTTTTAAAAGTATATTACAATTATCCCGAATTGGTTAGATGGTCGGCATCGTCTCAATTAAAAGCGGCTGATTCATACATAAAAATAGGAGAATTTTCCAAAGCGAAAAAAATTCTGAAAAGAATAATTAGCACCTACGGTAAAACAAGCAGATGGGGAAAACAAGCTGAAACATACTTGAATGCCATTTAATTTTTTTATGTTATAACAACACATCCAATTTAAAGATCCAAAACGAAACGTTTAGTTTCCATTGCAATAATTTTTTGCATTTTCTAATAATAATCTTTTTTTATCATTATCCACTATCTTACAAAATTACAAGATCTTAATAATTTTCCACAAATATTTTTTAATGTGGCACGTTTATTCCTTTATTTAAGAAAAGAAAATGATTGTTTCGGAGGAAAAATGATAAAGAATTTTTTGTTTTATATTTTATTTTTTATTGCAATTAGC
>CAZUGB010000116.1:0-2472 GCA_964619925.1 uncultured Candidatus Cloacimonadota bacterium | reverse complement strand
CGGGAAAATTATATTTGATAGACAAAGCCGGAACTATCCTTTGGCAAAACGATTTGGGTCTTTTTGCGCGTTCCAATCCCATAATTGCTTCTATTGACGGTTCTTATAAAATCATCGTTGTAGGTCAGTCTCAAAAGATCTTTGTATTCAATGCAGATGGAACAAACTATTCAAATTATCCGTTGGATATTGATATGGGAACATTTATTAATCCTGCTGTCGGTGATTTGTATGGTGACGGAGAATTGGAACTGGTATATTTTGCCGCAAATAGAAATTTGCATGCTTTAACAATTTCTACCGGACAAGAAATATCGGGATTTCCGATAACAGGAATTTCCACTTCTGCGATTAGCGGCGGAATATTGATAACTACTATCAACAATAATCCTGCTGTAATGTTACCTCTTGCTACAAAAGTGTATGCCTATGATAACGAAGGAAATGAAATCTTTGTAAAAGATATTGCTCCCGAACAAATGAAAGGCGAAATCGTTTCAGGTGATGTGAATGGCGACGGTGTAAAAGATTATGTATTCACCACCTATGCTGGTAACGTTTATGCCATTGATGCCGAAGGAAATAATTTGGATAACTTCCCCGTGGAATTGGAATTTCCTATCAATAGTACACCTATTTTGGTTGATATGGATAATGACGGAGCTTCGGAAATTCTATTCGGAGATGCCGAAGGCTACTTTAATTCCATCGACCATACCGGTATGCAATCGGCAAATTATCCTATTGATGCCGATAGTGGCGTGAACAATTCGGCTGCAATCGGTGATATAGACGGAGATGGAGATCCCGAAATAATATTCTCCAATCAAACACAATTTTATGCTTTGGATAACAGAGTTGTGGGAAGCACAATAGATTGGCCTACTGCAAGAAGAAACAATAAAAGATGGGGTAATGACAGAGTAGCCGCATCGATTTCGGATAACAATGTCGTTAATAAACCAAGTACTTATTTGGGAAAAGCTTATCCTAATCCGTTTGTATTAACCAACATGAAAAAAGATTTGAGCATAAGATATTATCTTGAAAAAAATCAAAATGTTAAAATCGATGTCTTTAATATCAAAGGACAAAAAATTAAAACTATTACAAATTCTTATCAAAATTCTGGTTACCACATGGCAAAATGGAATATGACGGATGAAAACGATAAAAAAGTGGCAAGCGGCATCTATCTTTATAAAATGTCTGCAGGTGCAAAAACATTCATTTCCAAATTGGTTGTGATAAAATAAGAAAAAAGTAAGAAAATTATTAAAAAAGACCTTGTAAAAATTTTACAGGGTCTTTTTTTTGTATCAAAAAAATTAAATAGGGGGTAATAATTATGCTTGAATTAAAAAATAATTTTATTATGGCACTTTTAAAACTCGGCTATAGTGATATGAGCGGAACGGTTAAACAAAGGCACATCGATTTTTATAAGAGAAGAGCAAAACATGTGGGAGCGGTAACTTTGGAACCTTTGTATATTGATAAAGGTTTAAGAGAACTACCCACGCAACTTGGTATCGACACCGACGAAAAGATTGAAGGATTAAAAGAATTGGTTAATCTTATTCACAACGAAGGAGCCAAGGTGATAGCCCATTTGAATCATCCGGGAAGATTGGCTAATCCTAAAATACCGGGAAATTATTTTGTATCCTCGTCGGAAAAAGCATGTCCCTCCTTTGGGAAAATTCCTAAAAAAATGGACAAAGAAGATATAGAAAAAGCCATCAATTTATTTGTAGAAGCGGCTAAAAGAGTTGAAGCGGCTGGATTTGATTTTATTGAACTACAATTTGGTCACGGGCATTTGGTTGCTCAATTTATGTCGGAAGAAATAAATGACAGAACGGATGAATATGGTGGTAACTTTGAAAATAGAATTAGATTCGGTTTGGAATTATTGCAAGCGGTTAAAAATTCCGTAAGTTTACCGATTATAATAAGATTAAGCGGTGATGAGATTGTTCCGAACGGGATAAAATTACCCGAAATAAAAAAATTCGCAAAAGAATTGGAAGAAAACGGAGCGGATGCTTTGCATATAATTGCGGGAAGTTTATGCACTACTCCACCATGGTTTTTCCAACATATGTTTATCCCAAAAGGTAAAACATGGGATTTTGCAAGAGAGATTAAAAAAGAGGTGAACATTCCCGTTATTTTTGTGGGACAAATCAATTCATTTGAAGATATTGATAAGCTGAAAGAAGAATATAAAGCGGATTACATCGCCGTGGGTAGAGCATTGGTTGCAGATCCCGATTTTGTAGGTAAATATCTTGGTGAAGTAAAAGGTGCATATCGTCCTTGTATGGCTTGTAGTGACGGTTGTTTGGGCGGCGTGAAATCCGGTAAGGGTTTGGGATGCATTGCCAATCCTCTGGCAGGTAACAATGATTTATTTGATATGGAAAAAGTGGCGGAAAAGAAAAAATATGCAATTGTAGGAGGTGGTCT